>CANPGX010000187.1 GCA_947573745.1 uncultured Erysipelotrichaceae bacterium
ACTCTGTGAAACACGTTGTCCATATCAATTACCGATTCGCGAAATGTTAAAAAAATGTGCTAAAGAATTTGATCAATAATCTCTTTACAAATATAAAAAATAGGATTATGATAATAGGGCAGATAGTGTTGCACAAGATAAAATTGAATATTCGTCTTTGTGGCAGGGTGTGATTCCCTACCGATGGTATAGTCCATGACCCATCTTTAGATGGCTGAACTGGTGAAATTCCAGTACCGACGGTATAGTCCGGATGAGAAAAGACATTTCTGTATGCTACCTAGATATTGATATCTAGGTTATTTTTTTGAAAAGGAGACAGAAAATGAAAAATTCAAAAATCAGAGAAATTGCGTTAATTGGAATCATGGGAGGATTAGGGGCTTTATTAATGTTAGTCTTTCATATGCCACTACCATTGATGCCACCTTTTATGGATTTTGATTTATCCGCAATACCAGAATTAATTGGGGGATTTGCTTTAGGACCTGTGGCAGCAGTGCTTATTATTTTAGTGAAAATTGCTGTAAAATTCATGTTAATGGGAACTAGTTCTATGTTTACGGGTGAAATCCAAAACTTTTTATTAAGCATTGCTTATGTTTTACCAGCTGTTTGGATCTATCAAAGAAATAAAACAAAGAAAAATGCTTTTATCGGAATGTGTGTAGGAACCGTTGTTTGTGCATTGACAGCCGTTTTGACGAATCTATACATTATTATTCCTTTTTATGCAAATCTTGCAAATTATTCAGTGGAACAGATTATTGCGAGTTGTCAGGCAGTGAATCCAATGATGAAAGATACATTGACATTAGCTATTTTTGGAATTATTCCATTTAATTTGATCAAAGGATTCGCTTCATCGTTAGTGACATATGTTCTCTATAAACGTATCAGTCAACCGATGAAACATTTTGTAGGAAAGTAGGGAAGAAAATGAAATTTGAAGAAGCTGTGGCATATTTATTTGAAAAGCTTGCACCTTCGAAAATCATGGCACTAGCCTCAAGTGTAAATAATCATGTCATGGTGAGAAATGTGAGTTGTTTAATTTATGATGAGGCTATTTATTTTAAAACAGATAAAAATTTTAGAAAGACAAAGCAGTTGTATGAAAATCCTCGTGTTGCATTATGCTTTAATGGTATTCAAGTTGAAGGTCATGCCAAGATCAAAGGTCTTGTTGTTGAAGAGGAAGGACGACGTTTTGAAACTTTATATAAGAAATATCTTTGGGGTAGTTATAATGCCTATAGCCATGAAGAGGATGAAATACTTGTAGAAATTAAACCGACATTTGTTGAAATTTGGGATACAGATGATAGAAATTATGCCTTTCAAATGTTTATCGATTTTGAGCAAAAAACTGTAGAAATCAAAAAATACGATCAAGATTAAATAAAAAAATCATCACCTTCATGAACGAAGAAAGTGATGATTTTTATTTTCTAATCGGATATTTTGTATTATAATGAGAATGCAGATGATATAAAGGAGAAAATTATGGAAAGAAAAGTAGGCACAGTAAGTCGTGGAATTCGTTGCCCTATCATAAGAGAAAAAGATGATTTAGCTAAAATTGTTACAGAAAGTGTGATAGCAGCAAGCCAAAGTGAAGGTTTTGAACTTAGAGATCGTGATGTTGTTGCAGTGACTGAATCTATTGTTGCGCGCTCACAAGGAAATTATGCTTCTATAGAAGCCATCGCAAAAGATGTTCGTGAAAAATTAGGAGGACAGACGATAGGCGTTATTTTTCCTATTTTATCTAGAAACCGTTTTGCTATTTGTTTAAGAGGTATTGCTAAAGGGGCTAAAAAAGTCGTCTTAATGTTAAGTTATCCTAGTGATGAAGTCGGTAATGAGCTAGTATCGTTAGATGCTTTAGATGAAGCTGGTATTGATCCTTATCGCGATGTATTGGATTTAAAGAAATATCGTGAATTGTTTGGTGAAAATAAACATCCTTTTACGGGCGTAGATTATGTGGATTATTATGCTGGTTTGATTCAAGAGATGGAAGCAGAGGTAGAGGTTATTTTCTCAAATCAACCACAGTCTATTTTAGCCTATACAGATCATGTTTTAACATGTGATATTCATACACGTGCACGGACAAAACGCTTGTTATTAAAAGCAGGTGCTAAAGTTGTTTTGGGATTAGATGATATCTTAAATCAATGGATGGCAGTGGATTTAATGAACATTATGGTTTATTAGGATCCAATAAATCTACTGAAGATACAGTAAAGCTTTTCCCCCGTCATTGTCAGCCTTTTGTTGAGGATGTACAAAGACGCTTGTTAGAAGCTACTGGCAAACATATTGAAGTGATGGTTTATGGTGATGGTGCCTTTAAAGATCCAGTAGGTAAAATTTGGGAATTAGCTGATCCTGTTGTTTCTCCTGGATATACAAAAGGGTTAGATGGAACACCTAATGAATTAAAATTAAAATATTTAGCCGATAATGATTTTAAAAATTTGAGTGGGGAAGCACTCAAAGAAGCTATTTCTAAAAGTATTCAAGAAAAAGATGATAATCTTGTTGGACAAATGGCCAGTCAGGGAACAACACCACGTCGTTTAACGGATTTAATTGGATCTTTATGTGATCTTACAAGTGGTTCTGGGGATAAAGGAACACCTATTGTACTTGTCCAAGGCTATTTTGATAATTATACAAATTAAAAATCTCGATTGTTTCAATCGAGATTCTTGAAAGATGCTTAAGCATCTTTTTTTGTTTCATCTAAGAAATGTTGAAATAATACGTTTTGGTCACCTTCAAAGTAGTGAATACACATTTTTTCTTTAACACGATGAAGGGTTTGATTAGCTTTATCGTTAGCACATTTTGTACCTTCTTTTAAGATATTAAAAACCTCATCTAGATGTTGTTCGTAATAATGACGTTTTTCTTGGATAGGGGCAAGTCTTTCACAAAGGACATTGATCAAGAAACGCTTGATCTTAACATCACCTAGCCCTCCTTGTTGGTAATGCAGTTTCAAAGCTTCTAAGTTTTCATAATCGGGTAAGAATTTTTCAAAGTCATCAGGTTCACAGAAAGCATCTAAATAGGTAAAGACCATATTTCCTTCGACTTGACCAGGATCGCTGACT
>CANPGX010000188.1 GCA_947573745.1 uncultured Erysipelotrichaceae bacterium
TGATGAAGAAAGTGTAGGTGGATGAGATGGAAGTAGCTTTAAATGATCTTAAGGAATGGATAAATAAGATTGGAACAAAAAATTTATATATTGCTGGTGCAGTTCTCGTCTGTCTTTTCATCCTATATTTTATTATTCGTTCCATAAGATTAAAAAAATATCGTAAAATGATCATCGAGCTTCAAAACCAAATGGGAGGAATTAAAAGTTTACCTATTCAGTATCGTTTAGGTCGTGTCAAAAGTATTGCTAAAAATACACCTGCAATTGAAGAACAATACAAAGATTTTAAGCAAAGATATCAACATCTAAGTGATGTGTTAAAAAATGATTTAGCGATTTTGATGAATGAAATAGATGAACAACTTTATTATGGAAGATTGCGTCGTATTTCTAAAAAAATGGATGAAGCGAGAGATAAGTTAAACCGTTTTGAAGCAGAGGCCAAGAAATTATTGCAAGATGTCGAAGAAGTGACAGAGGTAGAGAATGCTCAACGTATTGAAATTATTCGTATTAAAGAGAAGTATCGTTCTGTTTGTGAAAGCTATGATATGGTGCGATTGAAATTGGATGATGAGGTTCCTTTGCTTCAAGACAAATTTAAAGAAATTGATCAAACATTTATTTCTTTGGAAGAACTCATGAATCATCAAGAATTTAAAGAAGCACAGGATGTTTGTGAATCTTTAGATCAGCAAATCGATTTTTTAGACAGTGCTGTTCGTGATTTACCAACGTATGTTTCTATTTCCAGAAAGTATTTACCTTCACGCTTGCATGATATGCAACAAAGAATGAATGAACTGACCGAAAAGGGATTTAAGATTGAAACGATGCAAATTCCTAAGCGATATCAGCATCTTCTTGATAATTTGGCTTATATAGAACAACAAATTCAAAATTTACAGTTAGAAACAATCAATGAACAAATTGATGAGATGACTAAGGATATCAATGATATCTTTGAAGAATTTACAACGGAAGAAGAAGCTTATCGTCAATATGATGAGAAAGTGACAGTATGTTTTGAAGAAGTAGATGATTTAGCTAAAAACTTTCATTTTGCTTTAGATGAATTTGATAAACTTAAAAAACTTTATGTTTTTGATGATCCATTTAACTTTGTTGTCTATAAACAGCAAGTAGAGGAACTGGTAGCTAAAAAGGAAAATCTACAAGAAATGATTCATACACAACATCATTCTTATACAGAATTGAACATATCATTAAATGAAATCAATGATATGGCAGTGGCATTTGAGGCACAGTTAAAGCAAGTTTTTGAATTTAGAGATCAGTTATATTTATCAGAAAAACGTGCCATTGATGAGTTGGAAAATATCAATATTGTCCTTTTAGAAATTAAATCAGAAATCAAAAATAAACATTTACCTATGATCAGTAGCTCATATAAAGATTATATTCAAGATTCTTATGATAAAGCAGATGCAATTCGAAATTATTGTCGTCATCGTCCCATCTTATTAAAAGAATTGACACAACAAGTAGATGAAGCTAGAGATATTATTTATAAGCTTTATGATAATGTACATAATTTGATTGTGACGGCAGAAATGGTTGAAGAAGCGATTGTTTATGGAAATCGTTATCGTACAAGCTTTTTAGAAGTGAATACGGAACTGACCAAAGCAGAAGTTCTGTTTAGAAATGGTGAATATACGAAAGCTTTAGAAACGTGTGTTGACATCATTGAAAAAATAGAACCAGGATCTTATGAGAAATTAATCAAAAAAAGTAAAGAAAAAGTCCTTGATTAAGGACTTTTTATCACTATTTGTGTATAATGAAGACAGTTTTGACGTATGGTTAAATAAGAAGGGGAGGAATTCTTTTGATTTATTTAGACTATGTAGCCACAACACCATTAAATCCACAAGTTTATGAAACATATACAAAACTTTTAAAAGATAAATTCGCTAATGCGGATTCAATGTATGATTTAGGGTTGGAAGTTGAGCTGTTAATGGAAAAATCTCGTTTGCTTACAGCTAAAATGCTGGGGGTAGAAAAAGATGAACTCATTTTTACAAGCGGTGCCAGTGAAGCCAATAATATGGCTATTAAAGGTACGGCGCTACAATACTGGCATAGAGGAAAGCATGTGATTACTTCTTGTATTGAGCATTCTAGTGTCTATGAGAGTTTTAAAGAACTTGAACGTGTTTTTGGTTTTGAAGTCACTTATTTACCTGTTGACCAACATGGACTTATTCATTTAGAAGATTTAAAACAAGCTTTGAAGGAGGAAACTATTTTAGTTTCTTTAATGTATGTAAATAATGAGGTAGGGACTGTTTTTCCTATTGAAGAGGTCAAAAAAATAATAAAACAATATCCTAAAATCAAGTTACATGTTGATATGGTCCAAGCTTTAGGAAAAATACCTATCTCTTTGGAAGATGTTGACCTTGCATCTTTCTCTGCTCATAAGATTGAAGGCCTTAAAGGAAGTGGCTTGCTTTATAAAAAAAGAAATTGTCAATTGGTTCCTTTAATCTCAGGTGGACAACAAGAACAAGGATTACGTGGGGGAACAAGCAATGCTTGTACAAATATTGTCTTTGCTAAGACACTTCGTCTTGCCTTAGAAAATTTTGAAATGAAACAACAACATGTCAAGACATTTTATTTATATTTAAAAGATTTAATTCAACAAAATATCACTTGTGCTACGATTAATACACCAGACCATGATTTATCTTATCATATCATGAATGTCTCTTTAGTAGGATATAAGCCAGAAGTTATCGTTCATGATTTAGAAAAAAAGGGTATTTATATCTCAACAAGGAGTGCTTGTTCATCAAAGCAAAATGAAGTTTCTAGAGTGCTTAAGATGATGCACCTTTCTGAAGAAGTAGCAAGTAGTGCTATAAGAATTAGTTTATCAAGTTTAACGACAAAAGAAGAAATAGAGATTTTTGTTAGAGAATTACAAGATTCTCTAACAAACTTAAAGAAGAAGAGGACAACATGAAAGCAGAATATATTTTAGTACGTTTTGGAGAGCTTACAACCAAAGGAAAAAACAGAAAAACCTTTATTCAACAGCTTTATCACAATACAAAAAAAACATTAGAACATTTTCCAACTTTAAAATATG
>CANPGX010000189.1 GCA_947573745.1 uncultured Erysipelotrichaceae bacterium
ATTTTAAAAAGAATCAATGAATTGGCCCATAAAAAGAAAACAGAAGGTTTAACGGAAGAAGAACTTGAAGAACAAGCTTCTTTGAGGCAAGTTTATTTAAAAATGTTTCGAGAAGGGTTTAAAGATCAGTTGTTAAGTATGAAAATTGTTGATGAACAGGGCCATGATGTGACACCGACAAAATTAAAAAAAGAAAAAAGTCGACATCTTCATTAAAAATATGTCAAAAAGGCTTAAAAATGGATGCATGAATGTGTATAATGGAAGAGTATCTTTAGGGGGAGATAAATTGCATGGAAATTTCAAAATTATCAATTGGAACAATAAGATCTTTAGGTATTGATATGATCAATCGTGCTAATAGTGGACATCCAGGAATGGTCTTGGGTTCTGCACCAGCATTATATCAATTATTTACTCAAGAACTTGTTGTAGATAGTTGTCATTCAGATTGGTTCAATCGTGATCGTTTTGTTTTAGCATCTGGTCATGCATCAGCTTTATTGTATTCGTTATTACACCTTTCTGGATTTAAAGTAACATTAGAAGATTTGAAAAAGTTTAGACAGTTAGGTTCTTGTACACCTGGCCATCCTGAAATTCATGTAACGGATGGGGTAGATGCTTCTAGTGGTCCTTTAGGTCAAGGTATTCCTACAGCAGTAGGTATGGCGATGGCAGAGCAGTTTTTAGCATCACGTTACAATAAGAAAGATTTTAATATCGTTGATCATTATACTTATGTTCTTTGTGGTGATGGAGATATGCAAGAGGGCGTCACTTATGAAGGTGCTAGTCTTGCTGGACATTACTCATTAGGAAAATTAATTGTTATTTATGATTCTAATAAAGTGACATTAGATGGGGATCTTGATTTATCTTTTAGTGAGAATGTCAAAAAGCGTTTTGAAGCTATGAATTGGCAAGTCATTGAGGTAGCTGATGGTAATGATTTAGAGATGATTTCCAAAGCTATTTCAAAGGCTAAGAAAAATTGTTATAAACCATCTTTGATCATTATGCAAACGCAAATTGGATATGGTTCAAAAAATGCTGGAACTTCCAAGGTTCATGGCTCACCACTAGGAAAAGAAGATGGCTTGTTTGCTAAAAAATGTTATGGTGTATCACAAGATGATTTTTATGTGCCAGAAGAAGTCTATGAACATTTTAAGAAAACGGTCATCAAGCGAGGAAAAGCTCGTTTTAATAAATGGAATAAGCTATTTAAAGCCTATCATGAAGTTTATCCAAAGGAAGCCCAAGAGTTAGAAAATGGCCTTTATCGTCAATATGATATACCATTTGAACAACAGGCTATGTGCTATCATTCATCGACAAAGGCGGCTACAAGAAATATATCTCATGATCTTATTAATTTTATTGCTAAAAATGTACCGACATTTATGTCCGGTTCCGCAGATTTATCTTCATCGACAAAATCTAATATCGATCATGAAGGAAATTTTAGCCCAGAACATTATGATTTACGTAATATCTGTTTTGGTATTCGTGAATTTTCTATGGTGTGTGTAATAAATGGGATGACATTACATCGCGGAGTCATGGTTTCAGGAAGTGGATTCTTAGTCTTTGCGGATTATTTTAAAAGTGCACTACGTATGGCAGCATTGATGAGATTGCCTATTATTTTGACATTAACACATGATTCTATTGCGGTTGGCGAGGATGGACCAACACATCAGCCAATTGAACAAATGCAGATGATGCGTTCTATTCCACATGTGCGTGTCATTCGTCCTGCTGATGCCAATGAATCTGTAGGAGCATGGAAAATGGCTGTTGAGTCGCAAGAAAATCCTACGGCTTTGATTTTTACGCGACAGGATATTGAAAATTGTGAATCTACAGATTATCAAAAAGTACAGTATGGTGCTTATATTGTTGGTAAAGAGATCAATCGGTTGGATGCCATTATTATAGCATCGGGAAGTGAAGTTTCATTAGCAATGAAAGCAAAAAAAGCATTACTTCATGAAGATATTGATGTACGTGTTGTTTCAATGCCTTCGATGGAACTCTTTGAAGAACAAACACAGGATTATCGTGACACCATTCTTCCACCAACGATGAGAAAGAGATTGTCTGTGGAAATGTCAACTTCTTTTGGTTGGCATAAATATGTAGGTTTGGATGGACGCATGATGTCTATTGATTGTTTTGGAGAATCGGGTCCAGCTTCACAAGTCATTGAACATTTTGGTTTCAATGTAGAAAACATTATTAAAAATATAAAACAAATGCTATAACAGTTCTTCGGAACTGTTTTTTTGACATATTTTGCTCACTAAAAAGTGATAGATTAGAGGTGGGTGATATCTCATGTATGTTTACTATGTCGTTCATTTAACAAAATTAGGAAAAAGAATTTATCAAGATGATCCACAGATGATACGTCATTTAGCCCATTTGGATGATCAAGATGATTTTCTTAAAAAACAATTAAATTTGTTATTTTATACTATGGAGAATGAGGATCAGAGAATTCAAAGCTATTTTCAGATAAGAAAAGATTATAGTTATCAAAATCATATACATTATCTTCATAATGAAGTCACGGAAGCTGATACTTATTGTTTTGTAAAAGATCATATGCTGATATTAAAAAGCTATACAAAAAACAATATATTCTATGATATTTTATACCAAAGTCAACAAAATTATGTTATACTAAGTAAGTAATGTAGAATTACAGGAGGTATAAAGATGGTTGAGATTATTATCAGTTTGCTCGTTGGTGCAATTGCTGGCTTTTTTGGAGCACGTTATTTTTTTAAGAGACAATTACAGAAGAATCCACCTATTAATGAAAAGATGATTCGTGCAATGTTTTTAGAAATGGGAAGAAAACCTTCTGAAGCGCAAATTAAAAAAATTATGAAATCAGTTAATTCTCAATATAAATAAGGGGTGTTCCCTTATTTTTCATTTAAGGAAGGGTAAAATGAAACTTTATGTCACACGTCATGGAAAAACTGTCTGGAATATTGAAAGAAGATTTCAAGGTTCTTTAGATTCTCCATTAAGTCAGTCAGGTATAGAAGATGCGACTGTTTTAGGGGAATATATGCGTTCTATTCCTATAGATGTCATTTATAGTAG
>CANPGX010000190.1 GCA_947573745.1 uncultured Erysipelotrichaceae bacterium
ATATCAAGATCATAAGCAGCAACAATCTTTCCAACCGAATCCTTCCAACGATTATATTTTAAGATAGCACTTCCTAAATTTCCCGCTCCTACTAAAATAAGTGGCTCAAGATCATTCCCGCCTAATGTTTGATGCAAGATCTTTTTAAGATAAGAAACAGAATAACCTTTACCTCTTTTTCCTAAATTGGAAGTGTTTGTAAGGTATGAAAAATCACGGCGAATCGTCGTATCTTGAATACCCGTTGCTTCTGACAATTCACTAGATAAGAAAACTTCTTTTCCCATATGTTCCATGCTCGTTGGTCTCCATGATCGATCCCTCCTCTTGATTCTAATTCAATATCTATTCCCGGTTTTACAGAAAGATCTAATGATGAAAACATCTGATAATCATACATGATACTTCCTGCCATAGCAATCATCGCTGCATTATCTGTGCAACACCATAATGGAGGCAAAGATAAACTTATATTTTCTTTTTTAGCAGCTTCTTGAAACATCTCTCTTAGTAAAGAATTGGCACTGACACCCCCTGCTAACATGATCTGTTTAACCTGATAGGCTTTAGCAGCACGCATGGTTTTTTCCACTAAAATATCCAAAGCAGCATGTTGAAAAGAATAAGCTAAGTCTTCGACATTCAACGTTTCATGACGCTGTTCAATACGATGGGCCAAATTAATCACTGCCGACTTTAACCCGCTAAAAGAAAAATGGTAACTTTCATCATCCATGGGTTTAGGTAATGAATAATTAGGTTTCCCCTGTTTCGATAGGCGATCAATGATAGGCCCACCAGGATATGGAAGATGGGCTACACGACCAACCTTATCATAAGCTTCTCCAACAGCATCATCTAAAGTTGTTCCAATGACCTTAAATTGCATTTCATCTTCCATATAGACTAACTCTGTATGTCCCCCACTGACAACCAGACATAAACAAGGATAAACAATTTCATTTACTAAAGCATTCGCATAAATATGTCCAACGATATGATGAACACCAATTAAAGGTTTTTGAGTATAAAGAGCTAATGTTTTAGCAGCTTGTATGCCCACATGTAAGGAACCCACTAAGCCAGGACCTTTAGTCACCGCAATAGCGTCTATCTCATCTATGGAAAGATGAGCTTTAGCTAAGGCTTCTTTTAATACAATACTTATATTTTGAACATGTAAACGACTGGCTAATTCCGGTACAACGCCACCATAAAGTTGATGCGTATCAATTTGGCTTGATACAATATTAGCTAATAGTTCTTTTTTATCTTTTAAAATAGCGACTGCAGTTTCATCACAACTTGATTCAATCGATAAAATGGTTGCCATCTTGATCTCCTTTCATATCTAAAACCATCAGATAAGCATCTTCATGGTCCTCATAATAATTTTTTCGTAAAGCGACTTTCTTAAAGTGATAATCTTCATAAAGGTGAATAGCCTTTTCATTACTAACTCTTACTTCTAAAGAAATGGTTTCACATCCATGTTCTTTAGCCTCTTGCAAACAATGATCCATTAATCGATGTCCATGACCCACTGATTGACAAGATGGATCTACACCTAGAGTTGTAATTTGCATTTGTTCATAAATGATCCAAAGCCCCATATAACCAATGATTCTTTCATCTACGATCAAAACATAATAATGTGCAAAAACATTACTCTCTAATTCGTATTGATAATCTTCTTTTTTCCATGGTGAAGAAAAGAACAACTGCTTTTCTAACTGACATATTCTAGGAAGATCTTCTAATGTCATTTCTTTGATGGTCATCGTACCATCACATCTTTAATATAAGTAGGCACTAAAAAATCAACATCTTCAATCACCTTTTCATGACGAGATAAATCATAAATCGTTTGATAAAGCAAAATTTCTTTAGGACTTTCATTGACTAGTTCACGATCCCCATAGACTTCTTGACAAGGACATGATCGACGAAAATCTTCAAATTCACTTTGATGTATCATCTTCTCTTCTGTCAACGCTTTTCCATCTTGATAAGCACAAACAAAGATTTTTTCACTACGTGCATCAATAACAGCAATACCTGAACCAGTGCCAACCATGGCCTGCAATGAAGAAACTGTCTTAAGACGCACTTTAGAAATCGTCGCTAAGGTTTTAGCAATCGTTAAAGCAACACGTACACCGGTATAAGACCCAGGCCCACGTGTGACAACCATTTCATCTAAAGTTTTTAAAGACCATTGATGTGTATCTAAAATTCTTTTAAGTGCGGGGATCGCATCTTCCGATTGACGCATCTTACCATAATGCATATATCCATCGACTAAATGATCATCTTCATATAAACCTATCACCAAATATTGGGTAGACGTATCCATGACTAACGTTTTCATTTACTTAGCTCCTTACATAATAATTCATATTTTTGTCCAATAGGAATCAAAGTCCATTCTCTTTTACAATCATCTATTTTTTTTATTTTAATCATTAAACGTTGTGTTGGCAACATATATTCAATAAAGGCAGGCCATTCAATGACACAAACCCCATCACCATCAAACATCTCTTCAAATCCCAAATCTTCCTCACTGTCTTCTAAGCGATAAGCATCAAAATGATAAAGTGGGATCCTACCTACGTATTGCTTTAAAATAGTAAAAGTTGGACTATTAATAATAGAAGAAACCCCCATACCAGCTCCAATACCTTTTGTCAGCATTGTTTTTCCAGCACCTAATTCTCCTTCTAATGTCAATAAACAACCAGGATAAAGTAATTGTCCTAATTTTTGCCCAAGCTTAAATGTTTCTTCAACATGATTTGTATAAAATTGATATTCCATATAGCCTCCTAAAATGAAAATAGAAAGCAGTGACCTACTTTCTATTCTTTTCTGCTTGATAAGCATCATACCAATATTTTGCAAAATTGGGTTGAAATGGTCCCTTCAATGTCATCGACATATCAATTAAAATTGATAGCTGTTTTCTTAAGATAGCATCTAATTCTTTAGAATAATGCATTTTTAAACTATGTTGTCGATATTCTTCCTCATCCAATACTTTATAACGATAATCTGGAAATACTTTCAAATCTAAATCATAGTCTATGTACTTCAAAGCTTCGCCATCAT
>CANPGX010000191.1 GCA_947573745.1 uncultured Erysipelotrichaceae bacterium
TTTGGCGGTAATATCGAAGAAGCTTGGATTGATGTACTTCATATGTGTGACCTGTTTGAACAAACTGCAAAGGATGTTGGATATCAATTAGGATACACCTATCAGGCCATGGAAGGTGAGGCGGCAAAAGCATTTTTAAAGCGTGTACAAGCCCTCCCTAAAGATGCCAAACATATTTAAAAACTAAAACATAAAGGGAATTGATATGCAAAAAAACGATCGCATGGAATATACGATCGTAGCAGGTTAGATAAATTCATATCTAAATCTTTCTCTTTTTTTATTAACCAATATAATTTTTAAACATGTCAGCAATTTCACTTGAAGCATGTCCAAAAATCATTTTGACAACACCCTTAGAAATCACAACTCCACTTGCGCCTAGTTCTTTCAATCGCTCTCCTTGAACACATGTTGTATCTTTCAAAGCCACTTCCACTTTTGAACCTTGAGAAGAAATTTCTTGAATATTTAGACGTCCACCTAAGGCCTCTTCAAGATCCTTAAATTCTAAAGTAACTAATCTTGCTTTTGATTCAAGATCAGGTCGATAACTCCTTGATTTTAAGTGTTGACGCACACCTAAATATAAAATTAATGCCACCATGATACCAATCAATAGATAAACTACCACATTTTCCATTTTAAATCTCCTTTATCTCAATCATTTTCATTTTATAATTTCTTCATTTATAGTATACTACATATTGAGATAAGATAAAAGAAAGGAGAACAACTGATGAAAGAAACACGCTATAAAATTTATTATCCTTTACTATTTTTATTAATCGTTTTAGCTATCATCAGTTGTATTGCGATTTCATCAGCAAAGCCGATCATTACTTATGCGAATCCAGGTAGTTATGTAACCAAACAAATGATGTGGTATATCATCTCTTTTGTCTTTATGTTTTGTGTCTATAAATTTGGTGTTGATCGTATCTATTCCAGTATTTGGATCCTTTATGGTTTATTTATATTATTATTAGTAGGACTAGCTTTTCAACACTTGATCTTCCGTTTTGGAGGTCCACGTATCATTCCTTTTGCATCAAAAATTAATGGTGCAACAAGCTGGTATATCTTTCCAGGTATCGGTTCTTTCCAACCGAGTGAATTTATGAAGATCATCCTCATTATTGCACTTTCAAGAATCATTCACGAACACAATGAATTATATCAAGTACATACTTTAGAGATTGATTTTAAAATGATCCTCAAAGTGCTTAAAGTAGCTTTACCACCTTGTATATTGATTTATTTACAAAATGATAGTGGTGTAATGTTGATTATCTTTGCTTCACTAGTCGCTATTCTTTATGGTAGTGGTATACAAACACGATGGTTTATTGTGGGTGGTTTATTGTTAGGAGGACTTCTCCTTTTAGCTGCCTATATCTTTATCTTTCACAGTCATATTTTTTCCAAATTTATTTCTGGTTATAAACTAAAACGTTTCTATGGTTGGCTTGCTCCAGAAGCCACTTATGGCGATGAAGGATATCAATTGTTTAATGCTTTACTGTCTATTGGTACAGCTGGATTGTTTGGTCACGGTTATCAAAGCTATATCAAACCATTTCCTGAAGCACAAACTGACTTTATTTTCGCAGTCATCGCTCAAGGAAGTGGCTTTATAGGCGCTGCTATCGTCATTATTTGTATTGTTCTTTTTGATTTGACACTTTTAAAAATTGGCTTGAGAAGTCAAAAGCCTATTAATAAATATTTCTCAATAGGCATTTTAGGCTTGTTGTTATTTCAACAAGTATGGAATATTTGTATGATTTTAGGGTTATTACCTATTACTGGTATTACATTACCTTTTATATCATACGGTGGTTCCTCTTTATTAAGTTATATGCTAGCTATGGGGATGTTTTTCTCGATTGAAGAAGAAACCCAAAAAGATATCACAGCTTTACACAAATATACTGCTTAACAAGTTCATATGAACTTGTTTTTAAGTTCAATCATTAGGTTATTTTTAATTTTAGAAAAATCATGTTATAATATACCTAATTTACAGTATGGTTATTGTGTTAGTAACTTTCTGCTTCTATAAAAACAGATTGCATTCACTATTTCTATACAGGAGGAACTTCAATGCGAAATATTATTCAAATTAATCATCTTAATAAAAGTTTTGGTCATGTAAAAGCCGTTCAAGATTTAAGTTTTCGTGTTAAGGAAGGAGAGTTATTTGCTTTTCTTGGTATTAATGGTGCCGGAAAATCAACCACCATCAATATTATGTGTGGACAATTATCCAAGGATAGCGGAAACATTATGATTGACGAACATGATTTAGATCAAAATATCAATTTTGTCAAACGTGAACTAGGTGTCGTTTTTCAATCTTCTGTCTTAGATTCGGCCCTTTCAGTTTATGATAATTTAGAAAGTCGCGCTGCCTTATATGGAATTACTGGAAGTGACTTTAAAAAAAGGCTAGCTGAACTTGCCAAAATACTTGATTTTGAAAATTTATTAGAACGTACAGTAGGCAAATTATCTGGTGGACAGCGTCGTAGAATTGATATTGCAAGAGCTTTACTTCATAAGCCTAAAATTCTTATTCTGGACGAACCCACAACGGGTCTTGATCCACAAACACGTAAAATACTTTGGAATGTCATCTCAGACTTCCGCAAAAATGAAAATATGACTGTATTCCTAACAACACATTATATGGAAGAAGCGGCAGAAGCTGACTATGTTGTTATTTTGGATAACGGAAAGATATCGGCAGAAGGAACACCCCTTGAACTAAAAAATCTTTATACTAAAGATTACATCACCCTTTATAATATCCATGAAGATGCTATTAAAGAACTGGGGATAACCTATGAACCCATCCAAAATGGCTATCGTCTTTCTGTTGCAAATACAAGCGTCGCTACAGATTTAATTATTGGTCATCCTCAGTTATTCCACGATTATGAGATCACCAAAGGAAAAATGGATGATGTTTTCCTTGCAGTCACCGGAAAAACATTAGTAGGAGGGACAGAAAAATGAACACATCTTTAATCCTTATCAAAAGAAATATCAAACTCTTTTTCAAAGATAAAGGCATGTTCTTTACATCTTTGATAACACCTGCTA
>CANPGX010000192.1 GCA_947573745.1 uncultured Erysipelotrichaceae bacterium
TGAGGCACTTAAAAAAATCAATATGAGTCAATACCAAGAAACAGCTTTATATGCCAAGTATAGGGACTTTACTTTTATTTATGAAAAAGATCGTATTTCTACCCTAACCATTCTTCACCAACATGAATTGCTTCATTTAACGACTTTTGATACACTTTTCTTTGAAGAATGCTTAACAGATTTAAAACAGTTCTATCCTCTTCAATGGCGATCAAAGTCTAAAAAATCTCATTAAGCATACAATGAAGTGAGGTGATTTTATGAAAAGAGCAATCGTTCTAGGTGGCGGAGGAAGCAAAGGAGCTTACCACATAGGTGCCTGGTCTGCACTCAATCAACAACATATTCATTATGATATTGTCACAGGGACAAGTATTGGTGCCATGATTGGTGTTCTTATGGTTCAACAAGACTATTCTATAGCTAAAAATTTATGGGACCACATGACTTTAGATCAAGTCATTGCTGGAGGACTTAACTTAGATATTTCTATTGATTCTTTTATTGATCAAAAAAATAATATCCTTCCTTTTATTAAACATTATATCAATGAAAAAGGCGCGGATATCACTCCTTTAAAACAGATGATCCATCATCTCTATGATCCTAAACGTTTCTATCAGTCACCGATTGACTATGGACTCATCATGACAAGTTATCCTTCTTTAAAAAAAGTAGAAAAAATAAAAAAAGATATTCCACCAGATGAGCTTGAGGATGTCGTCATTGCTTCAGGAAGTTGTTTCCCTGCTTTTCCTATTCATAAAATTGATCAACAATCTTATATTGATGGCGGATACAGTGATAATGTTCCTATCGATTTAGCTTTTAAGATGAATGCGGATGAAGTTATTGCCATAGATTTAGCCAATACGATCAAGCACCCTCTTGCCTATTTTAATCCTTGTGTAACTTATATCCATAGCTATCATGATTTGGGCAGTATGCTTGATTTTAATGAACAACGCTTAGCGCATAATCAATGGTTAGGTTATTATGACACTTTAAAAACTTTTCAGCAATATGTAGGTTATTATTACACTTTTGAGAAAGACTTTGTGCCTACTTTCAAAAAAACATTAAACGTTATTGAAGCTTATCTGCATGAGTATAAAACATTCAATGATCACAGTTTCATAGATGTCTTTATGGATTATGTCAAAAAGCCTAGTCTAAATAATATGGATTTTGATATTATTCCATTAGAAATCCTAGCTGAAAGCATTCATTTGGACCCTTATCATGTCTATACTTTCTCTCATGTCCATACACTCATCATGGATTTTTTCTCAGATCCATCCATTTATCATTATGAAACATTCCTAAAAAATATAAGTAATCCTAAATTACTTTATGATACATTCAAGGATTATGAACAAAGTTACTTGATTGGTTGTATCTATCATGCACTTAAACAAAGTCATGCACTTTATAGAGATATTAAGCGATTTAATACTTTATCTAGTAAAATGACATTATGTGCACTGTATTTATTGCATCTTGATTCACAATTTAATCTTTAACACAAAAAAACGGCCTAAGCCGTTTTTCTTTTAAATAAAACCCATTTTATTACTACGATTATGATTCCTAATAACCCACCTATCCATAAAAAATCTATTATTCTAAAATTCAAAATTTTCACACTATCGAATGTATACTTCATCCATTGTGTTAAACCCATAAAAGGTGTATAAAAAAGTTTATGTTGATAAAAATACTGATTAAGTTTTGGTATCCATATATATAAATTTAGCCCACTGATCCACAAAGCTATACCTAATGGAATAAGATTTTGAATCCATTGCATTCTTAAAATATATTTCTTTGGGACTCCCATAAATCTTAATACATTTGCTTGCTGATTTTCATCATCATAGCAATTTAATAAAGAAATTAAAATAAAAATTATTGCAACTACAATGGTTAAATTTCCAAAAACTCTTAAAATGTCATAAGTTGACATATTGAAAGATAACATATCTTTTGCTATACCATAGAGATCAACAACTTCTACACCATATTCAGCCATTGTATTTTGAACTTCACTAAAAGAAGTGCCTGGTTTTAAAAATAATTGAATCATATTCGTTGTAACCATTTTCTTTTGATCTTCATTAAGAATATCATGTATCCATTGTTCCACTTTCGTGCTAGCAATATAAACTTTATCAAAACTTTTTTGTTCTATACCTTGAATTACTGCTGGATATTCTATCATTTTCAAAACAGGATAATAAAGGTCTGTTTTTTCATCATACGACATTCCTATTTTAAAATATACTTTAATATCCACTTGTTGTCCCATATTTAAGTTAAGATTTTTCATGATTGATTCTGAAAGAATAATTTCATTTTCTTTTAACGTGTCATTAACGTTATAATCATATTCAATAGGATAATCTTTAAAAGTATAGGATTGTGCACCAACTTTTAACCATATATCATCTTTATAAGAAGATGGAAATAAAAGAGGAAATTGATAATCAATTTTTTCTAAAAAATCAATTTCTTGAATGCTATCTATCATATCCTGTGTAATGTCATCAGCTGTCGCTTGGATATGTACTAACTCTCCATTTTCTTGAATAATATTTTCAATCTGAGGATATAAGTTATCCCCTATGTGAAAAAGTATATAACCTAAACCCAAAACAAATGAAAAGATCACTACACTAAATAAATATCTTAAACGATAATACTTTATGTTTTTTGTTACTAATGACATCCATGAAAAGCGATGACTTTGCTTGCTTTTTTCTGAATTTTTATGGGTATCATTTGTTTTCTGTAAAGTCATATTTCTATGTTCAATCATGAAAATATCATCCGCAATACTCATAAACTCTAAATCATGACTTGCAATAATAATAGAGTGTTCCTGTGACAATTCTAAAAGCAATTCTTTCAAGACTTCTTTTCTTTTATTATCTAATTTTGCATTAGGTTCATCCAGCAATAGATATTTTCTATTCCATAAAATATTTTTCAAAAGTCCCATTAAAGACTTTTCTCCACCAGACAATTGATTAGGATATCGTTTCTTTATATCCTTAAGATGAAACCTTTCCATGTAACATT
>CANPGX010000193.1 GCA_947573745.1 uncultured Erysipelotrichaceae bacterium
TGGATATTGTGACACATAAAAAGATAGTAGAACATCAAGGCATTATGTATTATACAATTGGTCAGCGTAAAGGTTTAGGTATAGGTGGACCAGGAAATGCATGGTTTGTTGTTGGAAAGGATTATGCTAAAAATATTTTGTATATTGCCCAAGGGGAAGAAAATGATTGGTTGATGTCCACGGGAACATTAGTCAGTGACGTCAATTGGATTTCTCCAACAAAGCCAATAGGTAAATTTCAATGTCAAGCAAAATTTAGATATCGTCAAAAAGATCATGATGTTGAAATTGAATTTTTGGATGATCAAACATTACAAGTTCATTTTTTACAACCTGTCAAAGCTGTAACACCAGGTCAGGCGGCAGTTTTTTATCAAGGTGACGTATGTTTAGGTGGAGGAACCATTGAAAAAGTATACAAGAATGATCAAGTATTAACGTATTTGTAGAAAGGAAAAAATATGGAAACATATACTGGCAGTATTAAGCAAGTGCGATTTTATAGTGAAGAAACGAAATTTATTGTTGCTTTAGTAGAAATAGAAGAGCTTGATCAAACGATGATGGTGACGGGATACATGTCAAGTTATAACGATGTTGATCGTTATCGCTTTTATGGTGATTTTGTGATTCACCCTAAATATGGTAAACAATTTAAATTTTCTCGTTATGATATTGCACCTATAGAGAAATCAAGTGAAATCATACGTTATTTATCAAGCCCACTTTTTAAAGGCATAGGAACCGTTCAAGCTACAGCAATTGTGGAAACATTAGGTGAGGATGCTTTAGAAAAAATTAGACAGGATAAAAGTGTATTAGATTGTGTCAAAGGAATGTCTTACAAAAAAAGAGATATGATTTTTGATGTGTTAACCACATCTTCTTATGATCAACACGTGATGCAGTTTTTTTTAGGACATGGCGTAAGTGCTAAAATGATTGCTAAAATTACGGCGACATATCAAGAACATGCTCTTGATATCGTATCTGAAAATCCATATCAAATGATTGAAGATATTGATGGCATTGGTTTTAAGATGGCCGATGATTTGGCGCTACAGTTAGGTTTTGATATGATACATCCATATCGTTTGGAAGCAGCTATCGTTTTTTCTTTAAAAAATGTATGTTTTCAACAAGGAGGAACATACTGTGATAAAGAAACACTTTATCATATGACTTATCGTATTGTTCAAATTGTTCCTGAAACATTTGAAATACATTACCAACATTTAATTGAAACAGGAAAAATTGTTGAAGAAGAGCAACGTATTTATGATAAAACACTTTATGAAGGAGAAAATTTTATTGCTTCTACATTAAAAATGTATCAAGGTCCATCTTTTGATATAGATAGGGTACAAGATGTTGAGGCTATGATAGAATCTTTAGAAAAAGAAGAGGGTATTATTTATGCCCAAGAACAAAGAGAAGCTATTATGCGTTTTTTGGATCATCAATTAATGATTTTAACTGGTGGACCTGGTACGGGAAAAACAACTATTGTACGTGCCATTATTAAAGTATATCAAAAATTACAACCTCATCAATCGATTGCTTTAGTAGCACCAACAGGACGTGCTAGTAAACGTTTATATGAATTGACGGGAGTTGAGGCTTGCACGATTCATCGCTTATTAAAATGGGACCTGCATTCTAATACTTTTGGTGTTAATGAGAAAAATCCATTAAGTGAAAGTCTTGTTATTATTGATGAGTTTTCTATGGTAGATACATTTTTGTTGTATCATTTACTTAAGGCTTCATCACATGTTAAGCGTTTTTTGTTCATTGGTGATGATCAGCAATTACCTTCTGTAGGACCGGGAATGATTTTAAAAGATTTACTGTCTTCGAAACTATTTGAAAGTGTGAAATTAAAAAAGATATTTAGACAAAAAGAAGATTCAGGAATTATTCAATTTGCGCATCATATTCGTGAAGATCATGTTGAAGAAGCTTTAGAGGATATTCAAGGTTATCCAGACTTATTATTTTATCCTTGTCGTAATTATGAAGTTAAAGATCTTGTTGCTAGTATTGTTTTAAAATTAAAAGATATGGCATTATCTTTAACGGATTTTCAAGTGTTAGCACCTATGTATGATGGTGTCGCTGGCATTGATGCCTTAAATGATATCTTACAATCGACTTTGAATCCAGCTAGTGAAGATAAATTGGAATTGCGTTTAGGAAAAAAAGTTTTTAGAGAAGGCGATAAGATATTGCAACTTAAAAATAGGGTAGATGATAATGTTTTTAATGGTGATATTGGGATTCTTGTTGAGGTGATTAAAAAGGATAATTTTAATTATTTACATGATACATTGGTAGTAGATTTTGATGGTAATTTTGTGGAATATCAGCCAAATGACTTTAATACCATTACACATGCTTATTGTATGAGTATTCATAAAGCACAAGGAAGTGAATTTCAATATGTTATTATGCCTATTTTGTATGATTATTCTGTTATGTTAAGGAAAAATTTAATTTATACTGGAGCAAGTCGTGCAAAAAAACAATTGATTTTATTAGGAAATGCAGAAGCTTTAACATCGGGAATACTTAAAAATCAAGATGTTTCAAGGAAGACAACCTTGCCTCTTTATTTAGGAAAGAATGATCAAGAAGCCACTTTATCGGTGTATGACTTTATGTAGTTGCACATACTAAAGATAAAGGAAGGTGAAGAATATGTCAAAAATGGCTTATTTTATGGCTGGTGCAGCTTTGATGGGTGTAGGTTTCATGTTCATGGCTATGGAACCACATCAATGTCTTTGTGTTGATGATATGAAAGATTTATATCATGATACAAAAAAGGATGTTGAACACTGTATCAATGATGTGCGTCACGATTTAAAAAAACATTTTTAAAAACAAAAACATTCAAGAATTTCTTGAATGTTTTTTGATACAAAGTTAGGACCAAATTCCTTAAAAAACGTGTTATACTATTAATGTGGTTTAAAAGGGTAAAATAAAAAGCATTTCATTATGAATGCTTTCAATACTTTATTGGAGCGGGTGAGGAGAATCGAACTCCCGTGATCAGCATGGCAA
>CANPGX010000194.1 GCA_947573745.1 uncultured Erysipelotrichaceae bacterium
AAGAGATACATGCTTTCAGGAGACACATATTGATAAAGCAAACCACTTATTTGAGAACCTAAGGCATAACCTATCGTTCCCCAAATACGTATACGGCCATAAGCATGTCTAGACAATGTGGCCATTCTTTCAATGACTGGATTGGTTCCATTGACGATAGCTATGACTATACTGTATATCATGGCAATAAGATATATATTTTTAACAAGGATGAATAAGAGACTAAAGACCATCGTCATGCTTAGTAGTAAAGCATTGCATTTTTTCTTATCAAAGATATCATTTAAGCTTCCAATGAACGGCTGCGTAATCATGGACACGACCAATGAACATGACATCACAAAACTCACCTGCGTCGCTGTATAGCCTTGGTCCATTAAATATACAGAAATTAATCCACTAAATAGCGCTAATGATAAATAGTAGAAGGTATACATCAGAAAGTAACTTAAATAACTTCCTTGATACTTTTTCATACTATTCAAACTCCTTGGCAATATCCTGTAATAAAGAAATAATATTTAAATGTTGCGGAC
This sequence comes from uncultured Erysipelotrichaceae bacterium, assembly GCA_947573745.1. GTDB lineage: Bacteria > Bacillota_I > Bacilli_A > Erysipelotrichales > Coprobacillaceae > CANPGX01. Next base: position 537 of record CANPGX010000194.1, read on the forward strand.
AGACGCCTTCACATTGTCCACAGGCAATACACTCACTGGCTAAAGCATGACCATCCACCGTATGATCTTGATACCAAGTTTTATATCTTGCATTTTCGCCATATAAAACTTGTGCATTATGAGCCGTAAACAAATCAGGTATCTGAATGTGTAAAGGACATCCTGGTGTACAATAACGACATCCTGTACAAGGAATGGTAGGCTTAGATAACATCGTCTTCGTCACTTTCCCTACTAAAGCATATTCCTCATCATTTAAGGCTTCAAAGTGAGACATCGTTTCAAGATTATCCATCATTTGATCCATAGTTGACATTCCAGAAAGAATCGTCATGATGCCTTCTTGACTCGCTATAAATCTTAAAGCCCACGAAGCTATTGATCGATCAGGTGCATAATCAGTATAAATTTTTTCAATTTCCTCACCTAAGTTAGCTAAAGTCCCACCTTTAATAGGTTCCATCACCACCACAGGTTTATGATGCTTCCTAGCTACCTCTAAATTCTTTTTCGATTGAATGACACCATTATCCCAATCTAAATAATTTAATTGTAACTGAACAAATTCTACTTCTGGATGTTCTGTCAACACTTGATCTAAAAATTCTGGTGTATCATGGAAAGAAAAACCAATATGTTTGATTTTACCTTGTTCCTTCATTTTTGATATGAATTCAAAGCAATGATGCTTTTCATAAGTTGGATAATGCTTCTTTTCAATAGAATGTAATAAATAAAAGTCGAAATAATCTACCCCACTTAAATGCAGTGATTCATTAAAGATTCTTTCTACATCCCCTTCTTCCTTTAACTTCCAAGCCGGTAATTTATCTGCAATTGTAAAAAGATGTCTATCATAACGATCGACTAAAGCTATTTTCATAGCAGCCTCACTACCTGCATAAGCATAAGCTGTATCAAAATAAGTAAAGCCTTTTTTCATAAATTCATCCACCATGACATTGACTTTATCTTGTATAATATTTCCGTTTTCATCCTTTGGTAATCTCATTAAACCAAAACCTAATTTTGAATTTGATAACATATTTTTATTCTCCTATACTTAAATTGATAATTTTAATTAAATCTTCTTTTGAAATGATTTTTCTTTTAGCTACACGCTCAATCGCATTTTGAACTTCCATTAAAACTTTGAGAGATCCATGAATGCCTAAATCTTTCATTGAATGGGCAATGCCAATTTCATCAAAAAATGATTGAAATTTTATCATGCCTTCTTGAGTTATTTCTTCATCTGTTTTATTTTTAGGATCAACTTGCATAACATTGATTGAAAACCTTTTTAATAAAGGCAAATAATCTCTATAACTAACTAATAAATACTTAGGCCAAGTAATCGCTATTCCTTGTGAATATGTCAGATGGAACGTATCTTCAAGTATGCCCCCTAAGGGACCACCCATCCATGCAGCTGCTTTTCCTCTTCCTAAAATACGATTGGTTGTCAGTGCGCTGGCCCATAATAATTGACCTCTGGCATTTTCATTGGTTAGATCGTCTTTTAAAACCATCAGTGCATCCATCACTGTTTTACAAATCGTTTCAATAAAACCATCTTGTATCGGTGTATTTTTGGTAGTGGATAAATATTGTTCCATGGCTTGCACAAGAATCGTTACCCCATGATAAGCGGTGATAGAAAAAGGTGCGCTGTAAGTCAATTCTGGATCTAAGATAGCAAACGATGGATAGGTTTTTTGAAAACTTCCAATACTGCCATGTTGTTTAGTCAACAAATTATCAATTTCACTATTACCATCCATCTCACTTCCACTTCCAGCGATAGTGACAATAGCCCCAATAGGTAAGACATTTAATGTATCATAAGGAACTTGACCTGTTAATACATCCCAAATATCGACATCATTAGCACAGCCTACAGCTATAGATTTTGCCATATCGATACAGCAACCACCTCCAATGCCTATGATCAGTTCACAGTGATATTTTTTTGCTTGTTCAATACCTTGATATAATTTTTCTAATGAAGGTACTCTGACATCGCCATAATCGATATATGTGATACCTGCATCATCAAGAAGTTGGTGAATTTTATCTAAATGTCCACTCTTGATAAGACTTTGTCCTCCATAAACAAGTAATACTTTCTTTCCAAATTTTAAAATTTCTTTAACTAAACCATTTTCTAATTGACCCTTCCCAAATAATATCTTGGTTGGATTTTGATATTCAAAATTAATCATTCAATACTCCCCCTAACTAAATAGTTTTTGATCATTTCCACTAGGAATTTTATAAGCTAAAACCAAGGCTAATCCTACCAACATAAAGATCGTACAAATAAAATAAAGTGTAGCATAACTTGAAACATCTAATATGTTGCCAGCAATATTTTGAAAGATGATAGACACTAGATTCTTTAATGTTGCCACCAAAGCTAAAGCCATCATCTGTTGATGTTCATCAACAATGGTTTGAATGATTTTTAAATTAATCATAATAAACAACATGCCTGCTGGATGTTTA
>CANPGX010000195.1 GCA_947573745.1 uncultured Erysipelotrichaceae bacterium
CACAACATATTTTGGAAGCTATTTTGATTGAACGTCAAGAAAGGATAGATTTTTCTATTTTTGAGGATAAAAAAGCTATTTTATTAGGTAGTGGTCTAGGCTTAAATGAAATAAGCCAAGTAATGATTCTGGATATATTAAAAAATATCAATAAACCTATTGTTATTGATGGAGATGCACTAACGATTCTTAGTCAACATTCAGAGTTATTTAATCAAAGCAAATCTTGGATCTTAACGCCACATGATGGAGAATTTAAGCGTCTTTGCCCAGATTATCAATATGAGCATAGAGTAACTCAAGCAAAGCAATTTGCTAAAGAACATCATTGTATTTTAGTTTTAAAGGGGCCGGGTACCTTGGTGACTGATGGAAATGTTATTTATGAAAATACAACTGGGAATCCGGCTATGGCAAGTGCTGGTATGGGAGATGCATTGGCTGGTTTAATCGTGGGTTATATTGGTCAAGGATATGCTCTATTAGATGCGTGTCTGATGGGAGTTTATATTCATGGTTTATGTGGCGATTGGTTGGCTGAAAAACAATATGCCATTTTAGCTAGTGAGCTTGTTCAAATAATTCCAAAATGTATGAAATCTTTGTATGCAAAAAAGTCAATATCTTAAATAGAATATTGACTTTTTTATTTTAATTTGATGATAGATACGTTTCTGCCAGCTTGATGATCTTGGCGATAACTGAAAAATAAATCGTGGTGTTCGATTGTACAGTAGGGTGAAATAGAAATATGATCATTTGGAACATTGCATATAAGTAACTGTTCTTTACATAATTCTTTTCCATTAAGCAGATAGTGTGTTTCATCGATTTGTGTATAAAAACGGGAAGTGTCAAAAGACATTTGCTGAACTAAGTCAATGATATTTTTTTGAACTTCGAAGTTTTTTTGTTCAATCGAAGGACCGATATAAGCGTACATGTATTTAGGATCACAATGCTCATGCTGAATTAAATGTTGAACAAATTTTAAGGTAATTTCATGAACATTTCCTTTCCATCCTGCATGAATGGCACCTACAATTTGCTGATCTTTGGCATAGATCAAAACAGGAATACAATCTGCATGGAAAACCATGAGATAAAGATCTTTGGAGCGTGTATACATAGCATCATAGTCAGTATAAGCATCATCTAGGGTATACATGCCTTTACCACCATCTTTTTCTAATGAAACTTCTAAAAAATGAGTTGAATGCGTTTGAGTTAAACATACCATATGATGTAAATCTGTATGCAGTGTTTCTGCAAGTAAAATTCTATTTTTTAAAACATCTTCTGGACGATCATTAACATTGAAGGCCAGATTAAAGGCGGAACATCCTCCTTTAGAAAATCCTTCCATACGTGTTGAAGTATATGCTTCTACATGTTCATCAATATTCCAAGGTATTAATAGCATAAAAAAGTCATCCTTTCCTAGTGTTTTGTCCATAACGCCTTATTTATTGGTGCATATAATGGCGTAGAAGGAGGTAATAAGTTATGTATTGTCAAAAAAATAACTGTCAGACAGGTAATCAATGTATGATGAATAGTGGGTGTTCATGTTCACAAGGCAATGTATCACAAAATTGGAATGCATGCTGCAATCAACAATCATGGAACGGATGTTGTAATTCACAACCATGGAATATGATGAACACAGGTGTAACGCCATTAGTAGCACCTAGACGTGTTTGTGTACAAAATAGTTTCACACCTGTAGAGCAACCTGTGATTTGTCCAATAGAATGTCGTCAAGTTAATCACCCTGTGATGTACCCACGTTTCTACCCAGTTTACGAACACACATTTTATTCACAATCTCAATGCTGTAACTGTAACCAACAATTACGTTAATGAAATAGGAGCAGTGCTCCTATTTTTTTGTTATTTCATTTTTAAAATGATCATCAGGATCAATATAAATGGTTTTATAAGAAGTTAAAAGTACACGACCTGGTTTGCTGGCAACAGGTTTTTTTAAATACCTTATTTGACAGTAATTAACAGGGACAGAACTACTGTTCTTTCCTTTGGAGTAATAGGCAGCAATGGTAGCTGCTAATCGTATCGTATACTCATCTAAATCATGGCTAGCGACAATCACGTGGCTTCCCGGCATATCTTTAGTGTGGAACCACATGTCTTGGTGTGAAGCGTGTTTAAAGGTGAGATAATCATTTTGTAGGTTATTTTTTCCAATGTAAAGCGTAATGCCATCTTTGGTTACATAAGTTTCATAAGCTAGTTTTTTAGTTTTCTTTTTAGCGTTATTTTTTCTTTTGCGAAGATACCCGAGATTTTCAAGTTCTTCTTTGATCTCTAAGGCATCATAATAAGATGCATTTTCTAATAGGGTATCCAAACTTTCAAAGTATTCAATTTCATCTTTTGTAGATTGAATTTGTTCTTGAAGGACTTTTAAAGAATTTTTGGCTTTCTGGTACTTGTTGTAATAGCGTTTAGCGTTAGTTTTTCCATCATATCGCGTATCTAAATCAATGGTCATTGTAGAACCATCATAGTAATTTTCAACTGTAATCTGCGACATGCCTTTTTTAATTTTATCTAAAGAAGCAAATAATAGGTCACCCTTGATACGGTATTCATCACTATTTTGAGACTCGTCTAGAGTGCTTTCTAATTTGAAAAGTTTATTTTTATTTTTTTCAATTTCATTTTTGATAAAGTGATAAAGATCAGAAGTTTGTTGTTTGATTCTCTCTTTTTCGTCAATGAGAGCATAGTATTGATCCAAGCCCTCGAAAAGAGGATAACTTATGGGATGCGTGTTTAGGTGTGTTAAAGCGATGAGATGATATTCCTCTTTTGTGTCTACAGTATGTAGATAGAGCGTATGACTTGATTGAATGGATTGCATGATTTCTGATAGAGATTGTCCATGATCTAAGCGAAACAAAATCTCTTTTGATAGAAGAGGAGATATTCCTTGATGTGTACGGTTAAAATTAGAACTTATCGTTAAAGGTAGTGCGTATGGATCAATTTTATTTTCAAACATAGGAGGTAAAACATA
>CANPGX010000196.1 GCA_947573745.1 uncultured Erysipelotrichaceae bacterium
TTAGAGTACCACCATGTCTCCCAAAATTTTGTTATCAAACTCTCAAAAGGCTTTACTTCTTTAAAATTGATTCATACAAATCAATATACTCTTGGTATTTGTCACGTTTGTCATACAACGAAACAGCCCTTTTTCTACAAGCATCCGAGTTTTTTAACTTTGATGTAAACAATTTAATAGTTTCTACTAATACATTCATATTTCCTTTCTTCACCACAACACCAGTTCGCTCATCAACAGATTCAACACTGCCTCCTGTATCATATGTTAAAACAGGTGTTCCACAAGCCAATGATTCCAGATTAGTCGTAGGGAATGTATCTGAATATGTTAAGTTCATAAATAAATCAGACATGGAATAATAATTAACCAATTCTTGAACATTCTGAGTTCTTGATATCCCTATTATTCCTTTAGAACAAACTTCTTCCTTTTGTTTTTGGGATACTCCAACCATTACAATTGCATAGGAATCATCCAATTTCTCTCTTAACTCCAAAAAGTCTCCATATCCTTTTTTTACACCGAATGGAACTGCACATCCCAATAACACTTTCTTTTCGGATATCCCCAATCGCTCTTTCAATGACTTTATCACCACAAAGGATTCAGGCTTAAAAACATCAATATCCACCCCATTATAAATTGTTTGTATCCTAATATTAGGACAATCTTTAAAGAAAGATTCATTCACCAAATTAGCCAACCAATTACTAACTGGCACTAAAGTAAGATCAGATAAAGATGTAAAAAAAAATTTCTTTAAAAGATAATTCCTCTTACTATTTTGAAGAACAAAAGAACCCGGATAATCCTTCTTCAATGGACATTCATAACATCCAGATTTCCATTTTTCGCAACCATGAAAATCAAAATGCGCACAATGTCCAGTAAAATTCCAACAATCATGCAACGTCCAAACCACAGGTATATTTGCTTTAGACAAATAATCAAAAAGAATTTTATAATTAATATAATAACCGTGAATCGTATGAAGATGCACAATAGTCGGATTTATTTCTTTTATCTTCTTTATAAATCTTCTAGTAGCAATTCTTGAAGACAAACCATGGTTATCAAATATTTTAGTCTCAATCGCGTGCCAATATTCCTCTAATTTAGAAACAACCTGTATACTTTTTAATCTCGATGGATTCACATACCTTGAACCATGAGCAATATAGCTTGTCCAGCCATTTTGTTCAGCTAACAATCCTATTTGTTCATTGATCCTACCTGTTGATCCATAGTTCCGGCAGGCATTGATTTGAAGAAGAATTTTATTTGACATATCTAAAAATTCATTTCTATTGATTGTTTAGCAATCTCTGAATATTTAAAATGAATAGAAGCCTTTTCCGCTTTTTGTTTCAGATTTTGGTATTTATCTGAAAAAATTAACCCTCTGATTGTATCAGCAATCGCTGTTTCGTTTTTACCATCAATGAAAATACAGTTTCCGTTAATATTTAAATGGTGCATAGACTTACCCCAATCATTGTAAATTGCAGGAATACCCACACCAACAGCTTGTTCCCACATAGTAGAATGAGTTCCTGGAAAACAACATAAGTTTGATGCTCTTAAATAATTCATGACTTGAGTAGCATCAGACCATCCTGCAAATATAATATTGGGACAACATCTTAACGGTTCAAAACTGTCCTCCATAGTAGAAACGATACTCCCAAAAATCAGTAATTTCACATTGGGATTCTCCATTTTTCTTATGGTATAACCTAAATGATGTATATTCTTTGCTTCATCAATTTTACCACCTGTGACAATGAGAAAATCGGAGTCTTTGATGTTGAATTTACTTTTCACATAACTTCTTGCATTTTCATAACTAGGAATATTGTCATCATCAACTCCCATAGGAATACATTTCAATTTTTGAAGAGGAAAACCATACATTTCATGCATGAAGTCACAACGCCAAGGTGTAGTTCCAAAACACATTTTTATATATGGTTCAGATAAATGTGAGAAATATCTCCAAACAATACCATGTAAAATATACTTTGAAAGAAAATTTCTGGCACTATTATAATAATCAGTATGACAATCACTATAACAAATCACTTTGGGATGCAATTTTAGATATTTGACTAGCTGTCTAGAATCAACAAAACAAGTTCCGTGAGTAAAAATTATATCTGGTTTTTCTATTTCTAAATAAGTAAAAAAGTTCGCATACATACGAAACCTTCTTGAAATTACTTTAGGAACCTTTTCTTTAAAAGGTATGCGAACCACTTTAAATCCATTCTCCTCAAAAATTACTGGTTGTTTAGCGTGTATCTCTTTTATTGTAGAAGTTGCCGCATCCATTGTTTGCATAGATGTTAATACGGTAACATCAAACCCCAACTTAACATGATACTTCGGTAAAATATTTTCTTGATAAGAGTAACCTTGGGTATATGGACCTGCCATACATAAATGCACAATCTTCATATCAATTTTTTCGAATATTCAATATCCTTATCCCTTTACAACCTACCATCTATCACACTTCTATCCATGACACCTTTCACGTCATAGACCACGCCATTATCATTTGACAAGAAAGAACGTACATCCATATCCTTGAATTCCTTATGGGCTACCCCCAAGATTACCGCATCGTATTGACCTTCTAGTTCATCTAACGGAACATCGCATATATCAATACCATACTCATGTTTTACTCGTACTGGGTTAGCCCATGGATCATAGACCGTAATACACTTAGAGTACTCGGACAATGTAGTATAAATATCCACAATTTTTGTGTTGCGTATATCTGGACAGTTTTCCTTGAAGGTAATTCCTAACAAAAGGATTTTAGCGTTCTTTACCAAAACGCCTTTCTTGTTCATCAACTTGATTACCTGATGCGCCACATACTCCCCCATACCATCATTCAACCGACGAGCAGCAAACATGACACGGGGAAGTACCCCATATACTTGCGCCTTTTGAATCAGGTAATAAGGATCCACCGAAATACAGTGGCCACCCACCAAACCGGGTTTCAACTTAATAAAATTCCATT
>CANPGX010000197.1 GCA_947573745.1 uncultured Erysipelotrichaceae bacterium
TGCAAATGGGTCTTTTCCTTCTTCTCTTAACTTATCTAACTTTTCTCTTCTTACAAGTTCTTGTTCACTAAATTGTCTTTCGTCCATCTATATTTTCTCCTTTCTCATAAAAAAACACCTTCGTCCTTCTAGGGACGAAAGTGTCGTGTTACCACCCTAATTCATCATCATATCACTATCATGATCTCGTTAACTCCTTACAGAGTCCTGCCTGTAACGTGGCTCACGTTATTTTATCACTGACGATCCAAAATACAGCTCCTAGTCTTTTTTCATCATTGGCTACATCACCCATTTTCACCAACAGGGCTCTCTATACATGCGTTACAATGATTACTCCTCTATTCATCGCCTTTTTTCTTATCAATCGCTATTATACAACAAATATCAAACTTGTCAAGAATGTTATCGTTGTTGCTACTCTATATAGGATTTGGTTTGTTGTCTTACATAACTTTCGCAATCGATCATTGAGGACTGTTAAACTTCCCAATGCATCGAAAGAGACAGTAAAAAATCATAGTCATAAACGATAGGCTATGTATAAAGAATACCCAAAATTTACGTATCATAATCGACTCACATCTACATCTTTAATGATCATTCTTCTACATTGAGGACATAAATAAGTTTCAACGATCCAATAGTATAACCACTTTAATCTTTGACTCTCATAATATCCGGCAACGGCACGCCCTTTAGTCACAATTCTTCTAAGAAATTGTCTTTCATTTTCTGGGCACCAAATAAGCTTGCTGTTATGAGGACGCATATTGCCTAATAAAAGGTGTTCTTCACAGAAAGGACAGGTTGTATTTTCAAATGTATTTTCTTTTCTTAGCTTGGTTGTATCAACATCTTCTAAAACCATCACTTTACAATCAGGACATAAATAAGCTTCTGATTTCCATTTACTCAATCGTGGTATTTTCATCCAATAACCTACACAGGCTTGTCCATCATCCACTCTATTTCTAAGTACGGATGGCTTTTCTTTTCCCTGCGTCCAAACCAGTTTATCTTCACTTTCTACTTGGCCTTTTAACATTTTCTTCTTGCAATAAGGACATACCAAATCTTTCATTTTTGCCTCCTTTCTGATAAAAATATCTTCTCAGGACTTCATTATTCATGAAATTATCCTCATATTTTCATATCTTTCATTTCACTTTATCCAATTTAATATTATCACAAAAAAAGCATTTTTAATATAAATACGCCTACTCTCATCCCTAAACATAAATATTGACAACAAAAAAATTCTGATTTGTATCATAGAATCAGAATTTTTATTGATTTAAATTTTGAATAACCTTTTCTAACCATGTTCTGTCTTGAGTATGTAGATAAATACGATAAGCCTCAATGATCGCCTCTAATTCATGATAACTTTTTATACGTGTCAAATGATTTTTAACTTGGGCTGAAGATTGAAGTCCCTTGATATACCAAGGGGCATGTCCTCGCATTTGGGAAATAGCCATTTTTTCAGGCATGACCTGCATTAAGCGTCTAGCATGATCGAGGCATTGATCTAATTTTTCATCAGGTGTAGGGTCATGTAAGATTTCTCCATGTTCAATATAGGCTACCATTTGTTGAATAATCCATGGATTGCCTAATGCAGCCCTTCCTACCATCACCGCATCAACACCCGTCTGTTCTAACATCCTCTTGGCATCTTCCGGTGTTTTGACATCACCATTGCCAATAACCGGAATATGAATAGCTTCTTTAACCTTTTTAATCATCGACCAATCTGCTTTTCCTTCATACATTTGTGCCCGAGTTCTTCCATGAACCGCTATCCCACTTGCTCCCGCTTTTTCAATCAATTGAGCCACTTCAACGCAATTGATATGTTCTTGATCATAGCCTAAGCGAATTTTCACTGTGACAGGTTTAGAAACAGCTTCAACGACACCTAAAACGATCTCATAGATTTTCTCAGGATAAAGCAAGAGCTTACTTCCCGCATCCGCTTTTAAGACTTTATGTACTGGACATCCCATATTAATATCAATAATATCGCACTGTGCATGGGTATCTATATATTTAGCTGCCTGAACAATAGACTCCTTATCACCGCCAAAAACTTGCATACTCATAGGGTGTTCATTTTCATCGACGTGAAGCATTTCTAATGTTTTTTTATTGCCATAACAAATAGCTTTATCACTGACCATTTCTGAATAAACCAATCCAGCACCAAATTCCTTCATCATCGAACGAAAAGCCTTGTTAGTGATACCTGCTAAAGGTGCCATCACGATACGATTTTCTATTTCTACATTTCCTATTTTAAACATATCATCACCCCGTGCAAAAAATTATATCATAATTTTAATTTAAGATGTATAAAAAAGAAAACATGGTTCATACTACATCTAGATAACTTACAACTTCCCCTCTATTTTTTCCTCCCCAACTAAAAATAGATGTAAGTTATCGTCATTAGTTATATTCCTAACAGACAAAAGGCCAGCTTATTGCTGGTCTTTTGTTGTCTTTAATCGCCAAAACTTATTCCCATGTCTTTAGCTAATTTAATGATAGCCATGTCTGGATCAACTTTTTTTAAAAGACCAGCACTTTTAGATAAAGGAATAGAGGTTATTTCCTGATTTTTTAAAACGACAAGTTCTCCAAAATGATGGTCAAGAATCAACTTAGCACCATAGGCACCAAACATTTGCGCCATAAAACTATCATAACTGCAAGGTTGTCCCCCACGTTGCGCATGTCCTATCGACGATGTACGTATTTCATCTGTTATATGCAAAGAAAGTTGTTTAGCAATATCTTCAATAACGGAATGTCCTTGACGTTTTTTAACGACTTCTTTATAAGCCTTCTTTGTCAATTTGGCTTCTTGTTTACTTAAAGCCCCCTCACTACAGACTATTAATGTATATGATTTTCCACATTGCCGATCACTTTCAATTTTATCGACTATTTTATCGATATCATATGGTATTTCAGGAAGTAACAGAATATCACATTGGACGGCAATACCCGCATAAAGAC
>CANPGX010000198.1 GCA_947573745.1 uncultured Erysipelotrichaceae bacterium
ATGAGCACAATATCGTATACTATCTTTAATGATTTCACCACTAATGCTTTTAATAATAACCTTTTCGATTATTAAATGACCACATGATGAACACCTATAATAATATTCATCAACTATGTACTCAAGTTTAGGCTTTTTAGGTACTTCTTTGTTATTCATTCCATATTCTCCTTTTATGTATAAAATTGTTAGTTATTGTTAGCATGTTTAAATTTAAACTCCTTTAACTAGAAAGGCAACGCAACCTTTCGCATTTCTCGCCTGAATGACTGCCCTTCAAATTTTAATATCACAGTTGCCATTTCCATGATTCTATCAACTGTTTTATCCATCATCCCACGTTCATTTACTAATTCAGGTAACGAATTATTTGATGTGAATATTGTCGGTTTATTCTCGTTATAGCGCTTGTTTAACACATCATAGATTTTTTCTTGGATCCATGTATCTTCACCGTTCTTTTTCATCGTTTCTGTTCCAATATCATCGATTACTAGGAAATCTATTGTTGCAATCTTTTCAATCAGATCTATTTCGCTAACATCACTTGAACTATTGTATGTTGCTTTGATTTCTTTTGTTATTTCAAAGAAATTAGTGAACAATACTTCATAGCATTGTTCTATTAGTTCGTTCGCAATACATGCTGCTATATGTGTTTTACCTGTTCCTTTATCACCTTGAAGATAAATCCCCCAACCGTTTTTTAAAACTTTTTCAGATTGCTCACAATAACCTTTACAACGCTTATATGCTTGATCAAATGTTTGATTGCTTCCTGTTGATGTATTCGAAAATCTGACACTACGATATCGTATTGGTATCATAGAGTTCTTCTTGATATCTGCAATACGTTGCAATCTTTTTCTTTCACATTCTTGTTTATCGTGCTCTTCTTTTTGACATTTGCACATCTTTCTAAAGACCTTTCTAGTTCCGTCGATCCAATCAAGAAATTCTAATTTTTCACCACCACATAAAGTACAATAGACCATATCACCTTCAACACGTTCATTTTCTTCAAGCCCATCAATTTCTTTTAAATCTAACATTGACTAAAACTCCAAATCATCATAGTCAGTATTTACTGGTTTGCTTGATTGTTTTTGATATGTGTTGACATTGTTGTTTTTTTGAAATACCGGTCTATCCTGCTCTCTTGTAAGCCAAGAGTTAATGAATCTTAGTATTCCTTTCTTGGTCTTTCTTTTTGTGGGATTAGCATTGCACCAACCCTTCATACTTCTTAGTTGTTGCTCGATATCGACATTTGGATACAATTCTTTCCATTCATCGATCATGCTCTGATAAATTGGATATTCTGATTTATCATTTAAAGTTATGGTGATAACTGAGGCTTCAACAGCTTCTGGCTCGTGAGTGATCTTATCGCTCTGAGCATTATTATCTATATCTTTAGTTAAACCTAAATCTAAAGCTAAACCTAAATCTAAAGCTAAACCTGCGTTAACATTTTGATAACAGTTTGTTAACATTTTGTTATCATGGCTTTTTATCTCTGTATAAGCTTTATTTTCTTTCAACTCAAGGCTCCTTTTTTCATCAATATAAGTTGTTTCTGTATAACGATCTTTGTAAATTGTGTTATTTATACGCCAATGCTTGATGACGATGACCCCACTTTCAAAACACAATACAAATCTCTTAACAATCAACAATTTTAAGTCATCGTCTGATGCACCGATAAGTCTCTGTATTCGTTTTGGATTTCCAACAAAACCATCATCATCTGCACGCATATTCAAATGAAAATACAAACATTGTGATGACATAGGCATATCAAGAAATGCATCACTATCAACGATTTTCATTGAAAACATTCTTTTTTGTGCTGCCATTTATTTCACTTCCTTTAAAACTGGATATCATCTTCTTGTAAATCAAATGAATTCATTGAATTATCAAAGTCTTTATCCAAATCAATGCTTTGCATATCATATACAGATGGTTCTGGTGCTGGTGGATCTACGAGTGTAGGCGTTGGTTGATAGCTATCTTGTACATAATTTGTATTTCTTTCTCTAGCACCTTTACTTTCTAGAAATTGTATAGAATCGCAAACGATTTCAATCACAGTTACATTCCTTCCATCTTGATTTTGGTACTGTCTAGATTGTAATCTGCCCTCAGCTCCTACTAAGGATCCTTTAGCACAATATTTCACGACATTTTCAGCACCTTTGTTCCAAATAACGCATGATATAAAGTCTGCCTCTTGTCCATCTGCTGATTGAAAATTTCTATTCACTGCAAGTGTGAATGATGTTACTGGTGTTCCGTTCCCTGTTCTTCTTAATTCAGGGTCGCGCGTTAATCTACCAATGATACAAGCCCTGTTCAGCATTTTCTTTACCTCTTTTCGTTCTGTTTTTTAATTGTTCAAGTTCTGCCTGCTTTTGCTTTGCTATCTTTCTATATCGCAAAGAATCACTTTCTAGCAGTTTTTTACTTGTATTTAATCTTTCAATTTCTTCTTTTAATTCAATAATTTCTAAATCTTTACTATGCAGCTCATCCTGATATAGCCGTTCCAGTTCATCACATACGTTTTGCAAAAAACTTAGGATGCACTGCCTTATCTTTTCTTTATTCATGAGTTTTTCCTTCAATTTTATTTAAAAATTCATCTATCATTTTTTTAGTGTTATTGAAACCTGTTCCCGGTATCTTATTTAATCAATCAAGCACATGATTATTGCTGTTTCAATAACAATGATAAACATTAAAATAATCATCGTTTTTAACCTCCTTCTCCCAAAACCTCTTTATTTTTCTCTAAACGCCTTTAAAATCTAAGCTTAATTTAACAAACTATCTAAAGAGGTATATTTATAACCCTTTAGATAAAAATCGCTTAAAACGCTTATATTCGTATTATTGAAGCTGGGTTATTGTAACTTCGATTCGTGGATTTTCTTTATCAACCAGAACTTCGTGACTAATTTTTTTGACATATTTTTGGCTATCGTTTTTCAATATTTTCATATCGACCAAC
>CANPGX010000199.1 GCA_947573745.1 uncultured Erysipelotrichaceae bacterium
TTTACAGGAACATTACTTAAAATATCGTGATCAGCTTGATGAAGCCTCTTGTCAGAAGATAAGAGAAGAATTAAAAGCTTTAAAACAGGCTATGCAAGAAAATAAAGATATTCAATACTATTATCAAACGTACCAAGCCTTAAATGCCTTATTAGAAGATATTCAAAAAATGATTTTTGAAGGAATACTGGAGTGAGAATATGAAAAAAGAGAAAATTATCGCTGTATATGCTGGCACTTTCGATCCATTGACATATGGCCATTTAGATATGATTGAACGTTCATCAAAGATGTTTGATATCGTTTATGTGACCATCTTAGAAAATATTCACAAAAAGACCTTATTGACCTTAGAAGAACGTCTGGCACTTTTAAGAGAATCTACCAAAGATTATACCAATGTTGTGGTTGATGCCAGTGATGCTTTGGCGGTAGAGTATGCTCGTTCTGTAGGGGCCACTGTGCTTGTAAGAGGTTTGCGAGCAACGATGGATTTTGAATATGAGATGTCGATGGCTTTAGCTAATCAATATTTAGATGCCGGGATCGAAACTATTTTTTTACTGACCAAGTCAGAAAGAATGTTTGTCTCTTCTTCAACGGTGAAAGAAATTGCTTATCATCATCATTCTGTAGAAGATTTGGTACCACCTTGTGTCAATCAAGCATTGATCAAAAAAATGAAAGAGCAAGATTAGAGCAGATTCAAAAGGAATTTGCTTTTTATTTTGAGGAAATATAAATTGTGAACACTTTATGACTCATGATATAATATGTTTAGAATATCAGGGGAAAGGGTGTGGTCGCCATGGATTTATCAGAGATGTTCAGATCAATATTCAATAGGAGGAATGACCATGAAAATAGATAAAGACTTTATCGTTAAAAATAATACGAAACGACCACAATCAACCTATTTCTATGAAGGCGAAAAGGCAGGTATCGTCTTAGGGATCCTGGTAACGCTTTTGACCGGTTTGAATCTTCTTTATACTTTATTGATTGGTTCAACCATTGGTGGCATCATTGGTTTTTTCTGTGACAAGGATAAAAATTAAATTTTCTGAGAAAAAGGATAGAGTATGCCATAATACTTTATCCTTTTCATATGGAAAAATGAAAGTTCATTAAATAGGATAAGATTTTTTAAGGAAAGAATGTGCTTTTTTTTACAAAGTTCTTGTCAATACTGGGTAAGTTTGATAAAATATATTGGGTAAACCCAAAACATAGGCAAGCGGGTATAAACATATTCATCATTTATTTATGGCATATACCTTCTTGAAGGTGTTTTTTTTTTAGAAAAAGGAGGAATGCATGTGTTTAATGTCTTTCGTTTAAGTGATTTTGATGTCAAAGAGATTCAATCCATCCTTGATTCAGCGCAGGCTTTTGCCGATGGCAAAAAAGTTGATTATCAAGGGCAAAAAGTGGTATCGAATCTTTTTTTTGAGCCTTCAACAAGAACACATTATAGTTTTGATATGGCAGCTTTAAGATTAGGATGTAAGACACAGAATGTGGATGTAGCCAATTCTAGTGTGCAAAAAGGTGAAACGCTCTATGATACGGTGAAGCTTTTTGAAGCGATTGGAAGTGACGTGATTGTCATTCGTCATTCGCAAAATAATTATTTTGAGGATTTAAAAGGCATTCAAGTACCGATTTTAAATGGTGGCGATGGTACTGGTAATCATCCCACACAGTCTTTATTAGATTTGTTGACGATTCGTCAAGAATTCGGTCATTTTGAAGGACTTAAATGTATGATCGTGGGAGATATCAAACATTCTCGTGTAGCACATACGAATTATGAAGTGATGACACGATTAGGGATGGAAGTTTATTTTTCAGGACCGGAAGAATTTGCTGAAGGACAAGAACATTATGTTCCTTTTGAAGAGATGCTAGATCAGGTAGATATTGTGATGTTGTTGCGTGTACAACATGAACGCCATGCTTCTTTAATGAAGTTATCTAAAGAGGAATATCATAAGCGTTATGGGTTAACGGTTGAAAAAATGAAAAAAATGAAAGAAACAGCCATCATTATGCATCCGGCACCTTTCAATCGTGGTGTAGAAATTGCTGATGATGTTGTAGAAAGTGAAAAAAGTCGTATCTTTAAACAGATGAAAAATGGTGTTTTTGTGCGTATGGCTTTAATTGATAAGGCATTGCAACATGGATAAGTTACTTTTAAAAAATGCTTATACTTATCGTGAAGGAACTTTTCATCATGAAGATATTCTGATTGAAAATGGTATTATCATGAAGATAGCTACAGATATTCATGATGACGCATCACGTATCATTGATTTAAGTGGAGCGCTTGTTTCTTTGGGCTTTGTCGATGTGCATACGCATCTAAGGGAACCAGGCTATGAACATAAAGGAACCATTTTAACGGAGAGTTTGAGTGGCTTATACGGTGGTTATACACATTTAGTGGCGATGGCCAATACGTCTCCTTGTATGGATGATGTTGAAACAGTTAGAAAATTTAAAGAGAG
This sequence comes from uncultured Erysipelotrichaceae bacterium, assembly GCA_947573745.1. Lineage (GTDB taxonomy): Bacteria > Bacillota_I > Bacilli_A > Erysipelotrichales > Coprobacillaceae > CANPGX01. The sequence goes on from CANPGX010000199.1 coordinate 2,514, forward strand.
CATTCAACGTGATGGACAAATTCACCTTTATACATATAGTGCCATTACTGAAGATTTAAAAGGACAAACTTTGGTAGATATGCCATCTTTGTATCAAGAAGATATTGTCTTAGGATTTTCAGACGATGGCAAAGGAGTTCAAAGCGAAGCCATGATGAAACAAGCGATGGAACAAGCCCAAAAATTAGGGGCCTTGATCGTAGCCCATTGTGAAGATGAACGTGAATTAAAGCCTCATGGCTGTGTTCATGAAGGCCATTATGCTTTGAAACATCATCTTGTAGGCATCAATAATGCATCGGAATATCGTGAAGTAGAACGAAACATTCAACTCGTCAGAGAAACAGGAGCTTCACTTCATGTGTGCCATGTATCGACGCAAGAAAGTGTCGCTTTGATCAAAGAAGCTCAAAAGGAAGGCTTACCGGTGAGTGGTGAAGTTTCACCTCATCACTTATTGTTGATTGATGAAGATATTC
>CANPGX010000200.1 GCA_947573745.1 uncultured Erysipelotrichaceae bacterium
AAAGCCGAATATAAATCATTATCCCATCAAAAAGTGGAAGAAGATAAGATCAAAGATGGTGATGTAAGTGATGAATTAGTGGTTGCATTGAATAAAGCATTAAAAGAGAAAGATGAATTAACGGAGATGATTCGTTCTAAACGAGAAATGCGTATGCAATATGTTCAGGAAAATGAAAAAATAGAAAAACAACTTCGTGAAATAAGAACTGCTTTAAATGTCTTGAAAAAAGAATTATTAGATAAAACAGTTTTACAGACACGTTATCAAGGAGACATTGATAACGCTTTGAACCGATTGAATGAAGAATATCAAATGACTTATGAATTTGCTTTTGAGCAAGCACATTTTGACTTTGATGATGAACAAGCCAAAAAAGAAGTCATGACATTGCGTCAAGATATTCAGTTGTTGGGTCATGTGAATTTAGATGCGATTGAAGAATATCAAGAAGTCAGTGAACGTTATGAGCATCTCAACAAAGAAAGAATAGATTTATTAGAAGCACAAAGTGCTATTTTAAAAGCTATTGATGAGATGGACGATATTGTCATCAAGCAATTTAGTGAGACATTTGAAAAGATTAATCATGAGTTTAATGGTGTTTTTAGAACTCTTTTTGGTGGTGGACGAGCTGAATTATCCTATAGTGATCCTGATCATATTTTAGAGACTGGTATTGATATTAATATTCAACCACCAGGAAAAGCTATCTCCAATATTTCGCTTTTTTCGGGTGGAGAGAAAGCTTTGATTGCATTGTCTTGTTTATTTGCTATTTTGAAAGCTAAACCTGTACCAATGTGTATCCTAGATGAAGTAGAGGCGGCTTTAGATCAAGCTAATGTTGAAAGATTTGCTAAATATCTTCGTGAGTTCTCACATCAAACACAATTTATTGTGGTGACACATCGTCCAGGAACAATGGAGCAATGTAATCTATTATATGGTGCAACGATGCAACAAAAAGGTGTTACAAAACTCATCAGTGTAAAATTAGAAGATGCTAAAGATTTAGCACAGCATCAAGAATAGGAGGATAAGCCATGGGATTTTTTTCGCAAATTAAAGAAAAAATGCTCGGTAAGTCAACTAAGCAAAATGAAAAATATGTTGCTGGATTAGATAAATCAAATCAGAATTTTTCCGATCGTATTAATGAACTCGCCGCTCGTTTTAGAGAAATTGATGAAGATTATTTTGAAGAACTTGAAAATATTTTGATCATGAGCGATGTAGGTGTCAATATGGTCATGAAAATTGTGGATGAAATCAAAAAAGAAGTGCGTTTATTGAATTTGAAAGATCCTAAGGATATTAATGATATTATTGTGGATAAAATGTTTGTGATTTATGCCAATGAGAGTATAGTAACGACAGATATCCAATATGCCAGTGAAGGGACGACAGTTATTTTAATGGTAGGTGTTAATGGTGCTGGTAAAACAACGACCATTGCTAAACTGGCACATCGTATGTTAAACGAAGGAAAAACGGTCATGGTGGCTGCTGGAGATACTTTTAGAGCTGGTGCTATTGATCAATTAGCTGTCTGGGCTGATCGCTTACATATCGATATCGTTAAAGGTAGAGAAGGGGGAGATCCTTCTGCTGTGATGTTTGATGCCTTAAAGCAAGCTAAGGAAAAGAAAGTAGATGTACTTATTTGCGATACTGCAGGTCGACTACAAAATAAAGTGAATTTGATGAATGAATTAGAAAAAATGAATCGTGTGATTACTAAAGAGATTCCTGGAGCTCCTCATGAGACTTTGCTAGTGATTGATGCAACGACTGGACAAAATGGTGTCAGTCAGGCAGTAGAATTTTCAAAGATTACGCATGTGACTGGTATTGTTTTGACGAAAATGGACGGAACAAGTAAAGGGGGCATCGTTCTCTCTATTAAAGATGCTTTAAATATTCCCGTAAAATTTATAGGTTTAGGTGAGCGTATGGATGATTTACAGGAATTTGATCTAGAACAATATATTTATGGATTATGTAAGAATCTAGTAGGTTAATATGAATATTTTAGAACAAAAAGAACGTGCTAATCTTTTACTGGATTGTTATCAAGCATTATTGACTTCAAAACAACAAGCGATGATGCAACTTTACTATCAGGAAGATTTATCTCTTTCAGAAATTGCTGAAGAATTCCAGGTTTCTAGAAATGCTGTCCATGATTTATTGTCACGTAGTCTTCATATTTTAGAAGAATATGAAACGAAACTACATTTATTAGAAAAACATCAACAGCGTCTTGCTTTAATTGAAAAAATTGAGAAGAGTAATCAGGAAGATCATGCATCTCTCAAGATGTATTTAGATAGAATTAAAGATTTGTAGGAGGTACTATATGGCATTTGAATCATTATCTGAACGTTTGCAGGCATCTTTGAAAAAAGTACGCGGACAAGCCACATTAACAGAAGAAAATATGGAGAGCATGCTTCGAGAGATTCGTTTAGCCCTCTTAGAAGCAGATGTTAATTTCAAGGTTGTTAAAGAGTTTATTCAGGATGTTAAAGAGAAGGCGTTAGGGCAAGATGTTTTAGGTTCTATAAAGCCTGGGCAATTGGTTGTAAAAATTGTTCATGACGAACTGGTTTCTTTATTGGGAAGTGAAGTATCTACATTAGATGTCCATCATCAACCAACCATTATCATGATGGTCGGCCTTCAAGGTTCTGGTAAAACAACATCCACAGGGAAGATTGCTCATTACTTAAAAACAAAACAGGGTAAAAATCCTTTGCTTGTTGCAGCAGATATTTATCGTCCTGCTGCTGTTGATCAATTGGTTACATTAGGAAAACAGCTGGATATTCCTGTTTTTGAAAAAGGAACTGATTTTAAAGCAGAAGATATTGTACAAGAAGCTTTAATTTATGCAAAAAATGAACATCACGATGTGATTTTTATCGATACTGTAGGTCGTCTTCATATAGAT
>CANPGX010000201.1 GCA_947573745.1 uncultured Erysipelotrichaceae bacterium
TATGGACATCATTTGTCTAATATGATGAAGACGGATGTGCAAGAACATGATGATCATTATGAAGTAGATATTGATCTTCCTGGCTTTAAAAAAGATGAACTTTGTTTAGAGTTAAAAGATGGTTATTTGGTAATCAGTGCCACTAAAGGCTTTGATAAAGATGAAAGAGAAGAAAAAACAGGAAAGTTTGTTCGTAGAGAACGTTATGCTGGCAGCATGAGCAGATCCTTCTATGTCGGGGAAAGCCTCAAGCAAGAAGATATTCATGCCAAGTATGAAAGTGGTGTATTGAAGTTGAACATTCCAAAATTAGAAGTAAAAAAGCCAGAAATTACTGAAAAGAAATATATTTCTATTGAAGATTAAAACGTCATTCTGAAATGATTTAAATAGAGACCTGAAATGCATGAAGAGATTACAACATCATTTCAGGTTTTTTCTTTCTTATGGAATCAGTTCACAAAAGATTCTCTATCGTAAGATAGCTTTTCAAAAAAGGTAAAAAGTTTTATAATGAAACAAAGGAGAAAAGTTATGAATCCATTTTTACCAACAAATCGTCAAGAAATGTTAGAAAGAGGTTGGCAACAGCCTGATTTTGTTTATATTTGTGGGGATGGTTATGTTGACCATCCATCTTTTGGGGCAGCTATTATTTGTCGTACATTAGAACGTCATGGATATAAAGTATGCTTTTTATCTCAACCGGATTGGCATCATGTCTCAGACTTTCAAGAATTTGGCAAACCAAGATTAGGTTTTTTAATTTCCAGTGGTAATATTGATTCCATGGTCAATCATTATACCGTAGCTAAAAGAAAACGTAGTAAAGATTTATATACACCAGGGGGTCATGCCGGAAAACGACCTGATCGTGCAGTCATCGTCTATAGTCAAATGGCAAGGCAAGCTTATAAAGATGTGCCTATTATCATAGGGGGAATAGAAGCGAGCTTACGTCGTTTAGCTCATTATGATTATTGGGATGATCGTGTGAGAAAGTCAATCATTATTGATGCCAACGCTGATCTATTACTTTATGGTATGGGTGAAAATAGTATTATTGAGGTGGCTGATGCTTTAGATAGTGGATTAGATGTCCATGATTTGGTTTATTTGACCGGGACGGTCTTTAAAACAAAGGATCTTTCATTAGCCCATGATCCAATCATCCTTCCTAGTTATGAAGAAATTTCGCAAGATAAATACCAATATGCCAAGAGTTTTAATATTCAATATCATCATACCGACTTTGCTAGTGCGCGGGTTTTAGTGGAATCTTATCAAGGATGGTATGTTGTACAAAATACGCCTAATCGTCCTTTGACCCAGCAAGAGTTTGATGATGCTTATGAATTGCCTTATCAAAGGAAAGCCTACACCCAAGAAAAAATGCCCATTCCCGCTATTGAAGAAGTTAAATTTAGTTTAACGAGCAATCGTGGTTGTTTTGGATCATGTAACTTTTGTGCTTTAGCGAGTCATCAAGGAAGAATTGTGCAAACACGCAGTCATGCTTCCTTGATCAAAGAAGCGACAGAGATGACCAAGGATCCTGAATTTAAAGGTTATATTCATGATGTAGGTGGTCCAACAGCTGATTTCCGTCAACCTGCCTGTGAAAAACAACTCACACAAGGAGCCTGTCCAACACGTCAATGCCTATGGCCAACAAAATGTAAAAATCTTGTGGTCAGTCACGATGATTATACAGATTTATTAATTAAGTTACGCCAAATTCCGCATGTGAAGAAGGTCTTTGTGCGTTCAGGATTGCGTTATGATTATATGATGTATGACCAGGATGATCGTTTTTTCAATGAATTAGTGCAATATCATATTAGTGGGCAATTAAAAGTGGCTCCTGAACATATCAGTAATCGCGTCCTTGATAAGATGGGCAAACCACGGCGAGGTTTGTATGAACAATTTGTCAAACGCTATGAACGGATCAATCGAAAATATGATATGAAACAATTTTTAGTACCTTATCTTATGTCGAGTCATCCTGGTAGTGATTTAGAGGCTGCTATAGAATTAGCTGAGTATTTAAGAGATATTCATCATCAACCCGAACAAGTGCAAGATTTTTATCCTACGCCAGGAACTTTGTCTACAGCCATGTATTATACAGGATTAGATCCCCGAGATATGAGTGAGGTTTATGTACCTAGAAGTCCTAAAGAAAAAGCCATGCAACGTGCTTTGATGCAATATAAAAATCCGAAGAATTATGATTTAGTTTATGAAGCATTGACTTTAGCCCATCGTGAAGATTTGATTGGTTTTGGACCTCAGTGTTTGATCAAACCTAAAGCAAAACATTTAAAAAGAAGATAGCTTCAGGATAAAAGACACAGAAAAATAAGAATAAAGAGAATTACGATCTTGATTGTTAAGTGAGAGAATTTTTCATCTGGACCTTCTTTAAAAGAAGAAGGTCTATTTTTTATATAACTGGAAAAGAATAATTTCATCATTTTCATATTCGACACCTCTTTCTACTTTATGATTTTTTTGCAAAAAAAATGAAGAAATTGATTTGAAGTACAAAATCTTGTACTTCAAGCAGGGTCACTTCCGATTTTAATTTTATTTTTTCGCTATACTTAAGATATAAGAGGTGATCAAGATGGAAAGAAAAACATATCAAGAAAGTCAGCTAAAAGAGATTCAAGATTTAAAAAAAGATTATTATGCATTTGATTTTAAAAACAGAACCTATGAGGCACATCAAGTGATGCAAAAAGTGTTATGTGTTGAAGATATCGCTTTGATGATGAAAAAACATCATCTGGAAGATATCGTTTATATGAATTTAAAAAAACAGGCCGATCATTGTCATCATAAAGAAGATTTAGAAGAAGTATTGGTTAAAATGAATCTATTTTTAAGTTATCAGTATGAACCTTTAAAAATCTATCAGAGAAAATTAGCAACACAGATACTTTTAA
>CANPGX010000202.1 GCA_947573745.1 uncultured Erysipelotrichaceae bacterium
TAGGTGCGATTGCTTGTACGATACGAATGATCTCTTGTGGATCTTTTGTATTTAAACATAACGGAATAGCATCAATATTGGCAAATTGTTTAAATAAGATGGACTTTCCTTCCATAACAGGCAATCCTGCTTCTGGGCCAATATCTCCTAAACCTAAAACTGCACTACCATCACTAACCACTGCCACACTGTTGGCTTTCCAAGTATACTGATAAGCTAAATCTTTATCCTCATGAATTTCCAAACATGGCTTAGCCACACCTGGTGTGTAAGCTAACGACAACATCTCACGATCTTTTAAATCTATCTTGCTTTGCACGGACACCTTACCTTGGTGTTTCTTATGTAATGCTAAAGCTTCTTCATAAACTGACATTTCTCTTCCCCCTTTTATAAATGACAAACCATCAATGTAAGATGACCTTCAATAGATACTTCCTTCATATCAGAACACACAATAAAATGAGCACCTTTACGCACCCCTTTTTGATCAATGATGCCACTGCCTTCAATGACACTGACCATTAAAAAAGGATGCTCATTCTTTAAAGTATAAGGCCCAGTGATTTCATATTTTGTCACTGTAAAAAATGTATTAGACACATAGGTCGTTTTCATCGCATGACCATCGTGTTCTTGTTGGTAGGTCATAGAAGGTGCAACATATGGAATAGTCGTAACATCGATAGACTGTTGCACATGCAAAGCTCTTTCATTACCTTCATCATCCAGACGATGATAATCATAAACACGATAAGTGATGTCACTTGATTGTTGAGCTTCATAAATTAATGACCCAGCACAAATTGCATGAATCGTTCCTGGTGCAATATAGAAAAAATCACCTTTTTGAATAGAAAATTGATTTAATAAATGTTCATAATCATCATGTTCAATCGCTTCAATCAATTCTGCTTTACTTTGTGCATGATGTCCCATCACCATCTTGGTTTCTGGATTGGCATCTAAGACATACCAACACTCACATTTTCCCAAACTACCATGATGTTTAAAAGCATAGGTATCATCCGGATGAACTTGAACCGATAAATCCTGTGAAGCATCAATGAGTTTAACCATCAAAGGAAACTCATCTCCCACTAGATCACCAAAAAGTTCACGATGTTGTTCCCATAGATCTTTTAAGTTCCATCCATCATAAGGACCACCAGCAACACAGCAGAGTCCATGTGGATGTGCCGAAATCGCCCAACATTCACCTGTCTTCTCACTTTCTAAAGGATAATCATACACTTCTTTTAACTTTGTACCACCCCATATTTTTTCAATAAAAACAGGTTTCATCCATAACACATGACTCATTTTTCTTCCTCCTTAGATTGATTCTTCCAATACATTTCTTCCTGTGTCTCATCAAACAAAGTATAACCTTCTTGTAAAGCAAGAGAAGCAAAAACACCCGTACCTTCTTTGAGTTTTCCTTGAAATGAACCATCATAAATTTGATGAATGCCACAACTTGGACTACATGATTTTAAAATAGCCTGATGACACTTTCTTTTTTTCATTCGTTCTAAAGTTTTTTTAGCGCCCAGTTCAAAAAAATAGGTCATATCTTCGCCATGACGATTTAAAATACGTTCTTTCACTCGTTCACAAGGTATTCTAGGAATAGAAAGTCCTCCAGCCACCTCTGGACAAATCAACATCACATGTTGTTTTTCTAATAAAGACATGATCCATGGTTGTGTCTGGCTCTTGCCATCATAACGACAGGCTTTACCTACCAAACATGCACTCACTGCCACATCTGCAGGATAAACAATAGGAATGATATCATTTGCCTCTTTGACGATATATTGCGCTTTAGCCTCGCTAAGTTCTTTTTCCCCACGAAATCCCCAAGCCACACCAACACTAGAGACACCAGCATTTTTAGCAGTTTCAATATCCACATCTGAATCCCCAATATAATACGTATTTTCAGCAGATACATGATATTGTTGCATCACACGTAAAACGAGTTCTGGACATGGCTTAACAGCGATCCCTTCTTTTTTCCCTGATACACTATCAAAACGATCGTCAAAGATGGCTTTGATTATTTTTGACACAAAACGATCTGGTTTATTGGAAACGACCGCCAATAAGCACCCTTCTTCTTTTAAAAAATCCAACATTTCTATGATTCCAGGATAAGGCCTCGTTTGTTCAAAACAATGATCCTCATAATATTCATAAAAAGCATTCTTCACTTCATCAAAAAGATCTTGTCGATCTTTAATGATCGTATGAATGAGTTTATCAACCCCATTGCCTACAAAATGATAATAGTCTATTATTGGAAATGTCGCTAAATGATATTTTTTTAATGCTGCATTATAGGCATTAGCAAGATCTTCTATAGAATTGACTAAAGTCCCATCTAAATCAAAAATACATAATTTTTTCATCATATTCCTCTTTTTATCCATGTTGTTTTTTCTTTCTGGCTTCCATTTTATTGATTAAAGCTAATATAGCACGTTTTTCTTCTCGATTCATTCCCCATTTTAAAACACAAATACCATAACTTAGGACAATGAGTAATCCCCAAGGAATCATTTTCCAAAAAGTATCAATATGTCCTATATAACGTGCTAAGATACAGATCAAAGCACAAGGAACAAAGGAAGGTAATATTGAAATAATACTACGCCAGAAACGTGGCATATCAAGGCCTAAACGGCGATTAAAGTAAATATTCATAATGATCACATTTCCGATGATCGTGGATAAAAAAGTTCCTATCGCTGCACCAAAGGGGCCAAAGAAATAAGCTAATGGAATAGAAACAGCGACATTTCCTATCGCCACAAAAGCATAAACAATACTTCTAAATTGATGCATATTTTTGGCTTGTTGAATAGGTAAAGCTAACGATTGAATACCTGGACCTATCATCGATAAAAACAACAACATGGCCACATCAAAAC
>CANPGX010000203.1 GCA_947573745.1 uncultured Erysipelotrichaceae bacterium
TTAAAAGTTTAGTTTGATAAACATCATGTTGATCAAATTGAATATACGCTAAACGTAAAATTAAAATAAGAAAAATAAATAAAACAAATATCATGGTATAAGAAAGTCTACGGGTCACAACAAAACCATGTTTTGACTTTTGACGTTTCATTTCCTCATTATAACCTTCGAAATGGACATCTTTTTTATTTGGCATGACTTTCTTTCTTATCCCAAACATTTGCTTCACCTCGTTCATTCATTATAATATAAAACGTATATAAAGTAAACGTAGACGATGCTAAATTTAAAGTGAAAAAACAGAAGTATACATATATCGCTTGCCTATTTTTCTACGGCGATATAATTCCAAATCAACCATGAGCTCCATCGCTTGCCGACTAGTTTCATAAGATGTATGACAAAAATCTTGAAATTGTGAAATACTATAATAAACACCTAGTTCATGGTGTTGTTCATAAAATGCTATTTGGTATTCTTTTAATTCCGGATAGTGTGCTATTAGATCATCCTTATTTTGAAATAAATGATATAACATATGTAAATACTCATCCATCACCACATAATAGGGATTTAAGTTATGGGTTTGTTCTACTAATCTTAAAGAAATATCTAATAAATGTTCATAATACAAAATCATATTTCCATCTACGATATCGTTTTTTAAATTTAAAAAACGACAAACATCTTGAAAAGCCTGTTTTTTGGCAATAGGATAACTCTTAGAAATAATTTCAAAAACTTGTAAAGTTTCCTTAATGTCAGTTCGTCCTAATTTAGAAAAGATCTCGATTAAGGCTTGAATATTTTGATTCATCGTTGTATTGACAAAAAAAGGATAAATATCTTTTTCCAGTTGTACACATTGGTATTGCTGAGATGTCATTTGATCAAGATATTTATTTTTTAAATCTAAAAATGATGTTGACATAACGATTACCTCCACTATCTAGTGTAAAAGAAGTTATATCAAAAGTAAAAGAGTTTTCATCATTGTTTTTTGACATAAAAAAACAATAAGTGCCTAAAAAGACACTTATTCGTCATCTACAGATAAAATAGCCATGAATGCTTCCTGTGGAATCTCTACGTTTCCTACTGCTTTCATTCTTTTTTTACCTTCTTTCTGTTTCTCAAGTAATTTCTTTTTACGTGAAATATCGCCACCATAGCACTTAGCTAAAACATTTTTACGTAACGCTTTAATTGTCGTTCTTGCAATAACTTTACCATTAATAGCAGCCTGAACAGGAACTTCGAAAAGTTGTTTTGGGATGATTTCCTTTAATTTTTCACAAATAACACGACCACGTTGATAGGCAAATTTTTTATGAACAATTGTCGATAAAGCATCTACAGCTTCTCCATTCAATAAAATATCCATTTTGACTAGTTGACTTTCTCGGTAACCTTCTATTTCATAATCAAAAGAAGCATAACCTTTTGTACAAGATTTTAGTTTATCAAAAAAATCAAAAACAATTTCAGATAATGGAATGGCATAAATCAATGTTCGTCTTCCTTCATCAATGTATTGAAGATCGATATATTCACCACGCTTGTTTTGACATAATTCCATAATAGGTCCAATATATTCATCTGGTGTCATAATACTAGCTTTAACATAAGGTTCTTCAATATGCTCTATATAAGCAACATGAGGAAGCAATGCTGGGTTATCGACTTTTTCCATAGTATGATTTGTTAAAAAACAATGATAAACCACTGAAGGTGCTGTCGCAATCAAATCAAGATTAAATTCCCTTTCTAAACGTTCTTGAATAACATCCATATGAAGTAAACCTAAAAAACCACATCTAAAACCAAATCCTAAAGCTTGAGATGTTTCCGGCTCAAAAACAAGAGCAGCATCACTCAATGCCATTTTTTCTAAGGCCTCACGTAAATCTTTATAACGTGCATTATCTACTGGATAAAGTCCACAATAGACCATCGGATTTAAGCGACGATACCCAGGTAAAGCCTCATGACATTCATGGCCGACAACGGTAATTGTATCACCAATATCAATATCTTGAATAGATTTAATTGACGCACTGAGCCATCCTACTTCACCAGCCACTAACACATCTTTTTTAACTTCTTTAGGTGTTCTTATTCCTAATTCTAAAACCTCATATTCAGCATTTGTCGCTAAAAACTTAATTTTATCGCCTACTTTAATTTGACCTTCAACAACACGTATAAAAACAACAACACCACGATAACTATCATAATAAGAATCAAAAATCAAAGCCTGAACAGGATGTTGAATATTTCCTTTTGGTGCAGGCACCTTTTGAACAACGGCTTCTAAAACATCAACAATATTTAATCCTGTTTTCGCTGAAATTAGTGGTGCATCTTCTGCGTATAATCCCACAACATCTTCTATTTCATGAATGACACGTTGAGGATCAGCGCTAGGAAGATCTATTTTATTGATGACTGGAATAATCTCAAGATCATTATCTAAGGCTAGATAGACATTCGCTAAAGTTTGTGCCTCAACCCCTTGTGCTGCATCTACAACTAAAATAGCCCCTTCACAAGCAGCTAAAGAACGAGAAACTTCATAAGTAAAATCAACATGTCCTGGTGTATCAATTAAATGTAGGATATAATCCTCACCATCTTTTGCATGATATTTTAATTGCACTGCATTTAACTTAATCGTAATACCGCGTTCTCTTTCAAGATCCATACTATCTAATACTTGTGCTTTCATCTCACGATCTTCAAGGGCACCCGTCAATTGTAAAATGCGATCTGCTAATGTAGATTTACCATGATCAATATGTGCAATAATGGAGAAATTTCTAATTTTTGATTGATCTAATGTCATCTTTATCCCCCACTTTCAAGACATGATTATAACAAATTATCTCATAATAATCAAATGAATCCAAAAATATTGAAAA
>CANPGX010000204.1 GCA_947573745.1 uncultured Erysipelotrichaceae bacterium
TAGCAAAAGAATTTAACGTATCAATTTGTCCTAATTCGTATTTGATTATTGAAATAATATCAATTAATTGATTTACTTCAGATTTGTGAACTTTCAAACTATCTTTTATGTAATAACAATTCCACATTCTCTTAACTGTAAAGTTGTGCGGTGGTCTACACATTATTTCGTATAATTCCTCAATCATTTTCTTGGTAAGGTGTTTATTTTTATATTGTTGATTATAAATAATAGATAGTGCTTCTATTTCAGTTTCTTCAATAAAACTTCTAAACGTTTTGATTGTAGATTCCACATTTTCTTCACGAGTTTCACTCCAACCACTAAAATCAATCGTATCAATATTTATATCATCAATAATTTGCTCATGTGTTTGCTTTACCTTTAAAAGATAATTTCTTAGTTGAGAATTATTTAATGGATCTACAGCAGCATTAATTAAATCCTTTTGGATTTCGTCTACATCTTCTTTTGTTACTTCATCTTTATTTTTAATTTGCTTAGTTCTATAATCTAAATAGTCTAAATCAAATGCATTTAAAATGTTAGTGACAATACCTTTTAATTCCTTACCATTTGATAAGTTTTTGATTTCTTCCTTTTCTTTAGAAGTAAGTATTATTTCTAAACGATTTAATCTGCTTGCCACTGTAGTCAAAGTATCTTCATCTCTTTCTCCTAAAGCAACCTTAGTCAACAAGTCTTTTAAAGAAATGGTAGGTTTCCTATCTAGTGTTCTGCCTTCTGCTTTAGGAGACTTAGTGACACCAACAGCATCAAATAATATAAATCTATCTTTATTAGTCTTTGCAGAGGGAGAAACTTTGTGAAATTCATCTAATGAAATTGTTCGAGTCCCTCGCCCTTTCATTTGTTCATAATAATTTTTACTCTTCACATCACGCATAAAAAGTAAACATTCAATAGCTTTCACATCCGTTCCAGTAGCAATCATATCTACAGTAACAGCTATTCTAAATTTATATCCTGTTCTAAACTCTTTAATCTTATCGTTAGGAGATAAATCATTATCATTTTCTTTTTTATATGTTATTTTTCTGCAAAAATCATTACTTTCATTAAATTCTTCTCTAACGATTTTTATTATATCATCTGCATGACTATCACTCTTAGCAAAAATCAATGTTTTGGGAAATTCTTGTCGTTCTGGAAAAATCTCTGTTTCTACAACACGTTTAAATTCCCTAATAATATGTCTAATTTGACTTGGATTGACAACGTCTTTATCTAGCTTATTAGCTTCATACACAATATCTTCATCAATTGATTCCCATCTCTGTTTTCTAGTAAGTCTTTGGCGTTTTCTAATAACTCTGTTAGTCTTTGCTTCAATTTGGGCACCAGATTTTGTAATTTTAGTTTCGATGATATATTCATCTTCATCAACATTAACGCCATCAATAATTGCCTGTTCACGTGAATATTCGCTTACCACATTTTCATTAAAATATGCAAAAGTTCTTGAATCAGGGGTGGCAGTCAATCCAATTTGAAACGCATCAAAATAGTCTAGAACTTGCTTCCATAAATTATAGATAGATCTATGGCACTCATCAATAACTATAAAATCAAAAAATTCAATTGGATACTTAGAATTATAAGCAACTTCTTTAGGAGTATATGCTTGTTCATTTGTAATAGGCTCTTCCTCTAATGATTCATCCAAATCTTCACCTTTTAAAATTGAATACATTCTTTGGATTGTGCTAATACAAACATTAGATGATTCAGCTATATAAGAAGATTTTAACCGTTGAACGTTATATAATTCTACAAATCTTAAATTGCTATCACTGGGCTTATACGAAGTAAATTCAGCTTCAGCTTGTTCACCCAGATTCTTTGTATCAACCAAGAACAAAATTCTTTTGGCTTTACAATACTTTAATAATCTATAAATGGCAGTTATTGCAGTATATGTCTTACCTGAGCCTGTTGCCATTTGAATTAATGCTCTTGGCTTTCCATTAGAAAAAGAAATTTCCAAATTATTGATAGCATCAATTTGACACTTTCTAAATCCATACTCGTTTAACTTAGGGAAAACTTTAAGACGATTTCTAAGAGTGTCATCTTCATTTAACAACCGCTCTAACTCTTCTGGCTTATGAAAAGAAAAGATTTCTCTAGATCTAAACTTTATATCATTATAATCTGTAAAATGAGTTATTACACCAGTTGATTCATAGACAAATCTAATATCGATAGGTCTCGAAAAAAATTTAAATTGACTACTCACATATCTTCTTGTCTGAACTTCAACCTCAGTTCTTAATTTTTCTCCTTTATTAATTTCTTTAGCTTCTATAATCCCAACAGGTTGTTGATTAATAAAAATCAAGTAATCAACTTCTCCAGTATTAGTAGGATACTCTCGAACAATAACTCCTTTAGCAGCAGTCAAATCCAATTCCTTAAAATCCTGTACGACATACCCGACTTCTATTAATTGTTTATCAATCTCTATTCTCGCTTTTTCTTCAGGAGACATCACAAACACCCCAATTCTTTACTTCATATAATTTATAATTATCAGAATATAAATATTAAGTTGATTATATCATTTTTTTTAGAAAAAATAAACAAATGAGACACTTTATTATCGAAATTTAAAGAATTTTAGTCAATAACCTTGTATTCTCTTAAGGCATCTTCTATTGCTTGTACCTTTTCTAGTGGTGGATGAGATCTTGGATGCTTGAGTTGTTCTACTGCGTTAGGTGCATCATACATACGAATTCCATGATTTCTTTTTACTTCTGCTATATAAGCTGTATGGACTTTGAAACCGTATTTATTTTGGATGTATTCTTGAATCATTTTGTAAGTGACTTTTCTTGGTTTGATTACTGAAACTGGGGTTGGTTCTTCTTCAAGTTCAA
>CANPGX010000205.1 GCA_947573745.1 uncultured Erysipelotrichaceae bacterium
CCCATGAAAGTCAATAGTAAGAATATCGTCATTAAAATCATCCATATATTCATTTTTAATTTTTCTTTTTTTAAATTAAACATTCAAATCACACTCTCAAATTGTAATTCATTCGTTTTTTAATATCATTTCATAATCTATATAATGACCTGAAAAAGGTGTTTCATGATTAACTCTTTCTCTTACTTTTTTAAATCCAACACTTTCATAACTTTTTTGTGCCGGTAATGTCATTTCATTCGTTGTTACAATGATCTTTTTTAAGCCATTATATTCTTTTATTCTTCTTATCGCTTCTTGTAATTGTAATTTACCATATCCATTGCCTTTATATTGAGTTAATATACAATAATGACCCATTTCTACATAATCTGGTCTATTTCTTGGATCCCAAGATATATGACCAATAGGAACTCCATCTAATACCGTAATGAAGGAATACTTTTCAGTTATATCTAGATTCATATAAAAAAATTCATCATATTCTTTCCATAAATCATCCCAAGCCTTTTTGCAATGATCATTGAATGAGTATGCATCTACTAATTGTTGATATAAAGTTCCCTTAGGAAATTCACTTATTTTTTTGAATTCTATCATGTTCATTCTCCTTAACAATTATAATTTAAGATACACAGTTTTATGAGCGATGATTGCTCATAAGGACAAAAACAAGAAATGGACAAGTATAATATCTTAAAAATATGATATTTCAAAGGATTTGATAGACAAATAGGAATCGAGTAATTACCGAATGACTCTTTTTAAAACCTTGTTAAATTGTTCTGGTGTATCCATATTAACGATGTGTCCTGCTCCAGAAAATTCTACATATTCACTATATGGCTCTGATTCATGCCATATCATGGATGCTTTTTTAGCCATATCATGGTCATATTCTCCAACACCAATTAACAGTGGATATTCTCTTTTTTGTGTTTGGTATTTATTAACCAATTGATTCAGTGTTGCAAGGTATCTAAATGAACTCTTTTTAAATTCTAAGTTCATCTGATAAAATTTTTCTTGTGCCTCTTTTGTATATGCCGATATTTTTTTATTGTCTTCTGCAAATGCTTTAATAGAAAACATTGCTTTCATCATCATTTTTATTTGTTGCTTTGAATTGTCTTTTTGCAAAGTTACATCAAAATGATTGATATCATATCCACCTATACAAGTTAGAGAAGATACTTTACTTGGATATTTATTCGCAAAATCTTGGGCTAATAGGGCACCTATTGAAACTCCAACTAAATTGATTTTATCAATTTTTTCTGCTTCCATCATTTTATTTATATAGAGTGCAGTATCTTCAATGGTTCCTTTTCCTATTGATTTTCCATGACCTATAAGATCTATTGTGATAACTCTATACTCTTTAAAGTCATCTAATTGTGTATCAAAACAAGTATGATTGGCAAATGCAGGATGTATAAATACGATAGCACTTCCCACTTTAATATCATTGATCCAATAGTGGATTGAAGTGTTTTCTAATCTTTTTTCATTCATCATAACGACTCCTCTACAAATCTCCATTTTTCTTTTTTATTATACCATACTGCTCTAGAATTTCATCAAATCATCATCATATAAAAAAGAGGTTACTAGACCTCTTTACTTTCCATAGACTTCACTTCTGTAATTTTATCTTCAATCTGTTTTTTTACATATTGGGCAATTTCCAAAGAAGACATATCTTGATAATCCTCATAATAAAGAGGCTTTAAATAATGTACTTGGGCCACCATCTTCTTTAAAGAATGGCCATCTAAAGGCGCAAAACAATCTACTAAAGCAACAGGAACAATCGGTGCCTTAGCATCAATGGCACTTTTATAAGAACCCGATTTGAATTCACCCAATTGATTGCCTTGTTTAGAACGGGTTCCTTCAGGGAAAATCACATAATTTTTTCCCTCTTTAAGATCTTTTGTCACTGCATGAATGACCTTCATGGATGATCTTAAATTAGAACGATCCATCAACCGTGCCTCTAGAATACGAATGACCTGACTCACTACAGGGGTATGTTCCAACTCTATCTTAGCGACAGCCGTGATAGGTTTTTCATGTGTCTGTACCATAATCAAAGCATCAAACAATCCCTGATGATTAGGCGTCAATAAGTACCCATTTTCTTGTGGAAGATATTCTGTTCCAGTACAAACGATTTTGACTCTTGAATGTTTGACAAGGGTCATGACAAAATCTTTACGAATAAAATCATAGCGTTCTTGAAGTGAATATTTTTCAATATGACCATATTTAATAAATCGATAGATCCAACCAGGAAAATGAAAGATCGATAATACCGCAAAATAAATAATTCTTAACATCGTTATCCTCGCGTATAAATTTCTAAGGTGAAAGTACCGCGATCTTCTTGACTCTCTAAATGAAAATTCATCATTGAAAAATCAGGAAAATAAGTATCTCCCTCATAATCTCCTGGAATACGTGAAATATACATTTTATCTACATAAGGTAAAGCTAAACGATAAATTGTTGCTCCCCCACAAATATAAAGATCTTCTTTTTTTGCTTTGTATTCTTCTATCAACTGGAATAAATCTTCTCTCACTTCAACATTTTCATGATCATAGACAAAATGATTTTGTGAACAAACAATGGTTTTTCTATGTGGTAATGGTTTACCAATCGCCTTAAAGGTATTTTCTCCCATGACAATCGTTTTCCCCATCGTCAATGAACGAAAATGCATAAAATCTTCTTTGACATGCCAAGGAATCCCATTGCTGGTCTTGGATGTACCTATCAACTGATGTTGGTCTGTTGCAACAACTAAAATAATCATTATACACTCACCTTTCCTACTAATTTACCATGACTTTGGTAATCTTCAATACGAATATCTTCAATCTTAAAATCTTCAATA
>CANPGX010000206.1 GCA_947573745.1 uncultured Erysipelotrichaceae bacterium
ACAATCACTAAAAAAATGAAAAATACACTCAATCCTATTTTCTTAATTCGTTCATTCATGATTTCACCTTCTTATCCATTCTATGCGCAAAATAATGGATAGCGTTCTGTTAAATCACTAACAATTGCTTTAGCTTCTTCAATCTTTTTCTCTTTAATCACCAAATAAATCGCTTTAGCAATTTCAGCCATATCCTCTTCCTTCATCCCACGTGTCGTCATTGCGGGTGTCCCTAAACGAATACCACTTGTGACAAATGGAGATGCTGGATCATTAGGAATTGTATTCTTATTACATGTAATATTGGCACTGTCCAATAACTTTTCAGCTTCTTTACCTGTTACATTCATATTCCTTAAATCTACAAGCATAAGATGATTATCTGTACCTCCAGAAATAAGATTAAACCCTAATTGAGTTAAAGAATCTGCAAGAGCTTTAGCATTCTTAACAATTTGCTTTTGGTATGCTATAAATTCTTCACTTAAAGCCTCTTTAAAGCAAACAGCTTTTGCACCTATGATATGTTCCAATGGACCACCTTGAATTCCTGGGAATACTGCTTTATTAAAATTAAATTTTTTCGCAGATGCTTCATTTGCTAAAATCATACCCCCACGTGGACCCCTAAGTGTCTTATGAGTTGTCGTTGTAACAACATCAGCATAAGGGAAAGGATTCATATGAAGTTTAGCTGCAACCAAACCAGCAATGTGAGCCATATCGACCATAAGATAAGCACCAACTTCATCTGCAATTTCTCTAAATTTCTTAAAATCAATTTCTCTAGGATAAGCACTAGCACCAGCAATGATCATTTTAGGTTTTGCTTCTAATGCAATACGACGCACTTCGTCATAATCTATCCAGCCTTCATCGTTGACACCATAACTAACAATATGAAAATATTTTCCAGATATATTCACTGGACTTCCATGACTAAGGTGTCCTCCCTGATCTAATCCCATGCCTAAAACCGTATCTCCAGGTTCCAGCATAGCAAAAAAAGCAGCTAAATTTGCCTGTGCACCTGAATGTGGTTGGACATTAGCATAATCACAACCAAAAAGCTTTTTAGCACGTTCAATAGCCAAATTTTCAACAACATCTACACACTGACAACCACCATAATAACGTTTACCAGGATACCCTTCAGCATATTTATTTGTCAAAGGGCTTCCCATAGCAGCCATCACCGCTTCACTGACAAAGTTTTCAGAAGCGATCAATTCAATATGACTATTTTGTCTTTCCATCTCTTCCTCTATAGCTTGTGCTATCTCTGGATCCTTTTTTCTTATCTCTTCAAAAGAATACATTTATGATTCCTCCTATCGTATTGATATTCTCATTATAACATAAAAATTTATCTTGCATAGCCTTGAATATTTCCGACAGAAACAATGTTTAAAAAAGGCATCTTTACTGTATAATTCAACTCAACAAGAAGAAAACTTTGATCCTCATAAAGAGATAAATCTTCAATATTTAACTGATATCCGTTTTTTTGTGCTTCATAGAGACAATCTTCTTTAACAGAAGAAGCAAAATGGCTTGTCTCTAATCGATCAACTGTCATACTATGGAAATTTCTCGCATTCGATATCTGCATGGATACAGAAATATATCCAGTGCTTAATAAACATAAAATCATGATCCCAATAATGAGAACATATCCTTCTATCATCATTTTCATTTATGTTTCCTCCACGTATACAAAAACTTTTTTCTCATTATGTAACCCCAAAGAATTCACTACATGATATGTCAATATGTACATATCACTTTTCTCTGTATCCACTTCTCCTTGTACATCTATGTGATCAATTCTTCCATCATGCTTATCCATAGCATAAACACCTTCTAAAGGATCAAAAGATTGATGGCATGAAAGGTATTGATGCGAAGCATAAATAACAGGGATATCTTCCTTTTGAAAATGTCGTTCGGCTTTTAATTCAATAATATCAAATCGAAATGCATCCTGATGCATATCAAAAATCATATATAATGTCGAGATCAAACTTAATGCTATGATCATATAAAAAATATATTCTCCATAAATTTCTATCATTTTTTTCAAGATAACATTGCCTCCAACCATTGCACAAGAAGATGTCCTAATAAAGCTTGAATCTCTTGCCACAAATAAAAAAAGCTTATGGCTATACTTAAACTCACTAAAGCAAAGCCATATTCTTCTATCTCCCACTTCATAAACTCACCATAGTCAAAATCCATTGTAATACTTCTATCATCATTAAATTTAGAATACTTAATACTATGATCCAACTCAATTCACTGATCATATCTTTCATACTATTGACCTACTTTCAAAAATTGAATACATAAAAGACATAAATCTACCATCATCTTCATAGATGAAAGAATCATCGGTAGTGCTATCCATAATCCTAGTCCAGACAAGCGTTGCTCATCTAATAATTGTTCTGATCTTTGAACATAATGCATATTCCAACGAAGTAATGTATAAACTTGTTGTTTTGCTTTTTCTTGTCCATATTCTAATAATGCATAGATAGATTTCATCGCTCTGGATACAAAAGGTAAAGAATATTCCTCCAAAAAATGAACATATGGCAACATACTTTTTGGGTCACTCTCTATGTCAAACAATAATTTTTCTAGATGAGGCACTAACAACTTAGGACTTCTAGATAGCGAATGTTGCAAAGAGCGATGAACATTTTCTGTTTGCAAATGAAGTCCCATACTTCTTAACCAAATGGGAAATACAATTTCTATTTCTCGACGATATGCCCGATTAAAACGTTCTTTTTGCCATTTCCTCATATTTAATACTAAAAATAACAATCCTATACAAACGATAATCAATAGCCATTGTCGTTTATAAAAGGCTATAAATAGTATGCCAGCAAG
>CANPGX010000207.1 GCA_947573745.1 uncultured Erysipelotrichaceae bacterium
TGTGAAAAGAGTTGGATACATAAAGCGCTTGCTAATGAGAAAAAGAGAATCGCAACGATCATTTCCATTAAAAATAATCCACTTTTACTGTGTTTCAAGATAATGCACCTCCTAAAAGAGAAAAGTAAGCATATCGTGTTTGCTGGTGAATGGTCAATTCAATTTCTAATAAATGATCTTCTATTGACAATGATAAATTCTCAGCATACATCAATGGTTCTCCTCGTTGAAGTTCAAAATCATCTCCATCACACAACAATAATTCTTTTAATTGTTGATCATGGACATAAATATAGGTTGTATAAGCTTGACCTTGATAGGTTTGATGTAAACAGAGGACATCAACCTGATCTTTTTTTAGAATCTCAATAGCTTGATTATCGTGATTTTGTCTTAGCTTCTCAATGACATAATCCATGGCAACATTTTGATTGAATTGATGTTCCATTGTACTGACAGTTGACGTGTATACTTGACTGCCGATATAGACGATAGCAAGGGCACTCATAGCGAAAACACAAAACAATAATAAAACGAATACAAAATCCATTGTATGACGCTTTTGAAATGTGCTATTCATAGTATCCCTCCTATCTTTTTTCAATAATGGTGATATTAGGCATCATGTTGCTGGCTATCACTTCGTATTTAATATCAAATTGATCATCATCATAAAAAATATGATAATGTTCGACAAGATAAGTTAAACTTTCTGGATATCTTCCCTCTAAAGCATAACATTCTAGAATGCCACGTCTTAATGCTTTTTCTAAGCTGTCTTTCTCTTGCTGGCGTGTACTTTTAGAAATAGATTGAAAACCTGAACAAATTAAACCAAATATAAGGATAAACGAAAGAATATTGAATTTATAATGTGATAAATATTTCATCTTATAAACTTGACATGATACCAATCAGTGGTAACATCACACTTAATAAGATAATCCCTACTAAGATAGAAAGTACAGCCACTAAAGTGGGTTCTATAATACTAATAAGATGAAGAATTCTTTCGTTGGTTTCTTGATCATATTGATCAGCAATTTTTTTCATGATTTCATCCATGTGACCTGTCTTATGACCAATCTTTACAAGTCTAGCATACATACCATTAAAAACATGATGATCGACTAAACTTGTAGCCAGGTCTTTTTCTATCAAAGCATCTTGCACAGATGAGAGGGTTGCTTTTAAATCTTGATGTTGAATCAACTCTTTAGCCATATCTAAACTTTGGTCAATATCTAAGCCAGTGCTTAAAGCGATAGCCATACCGCTTGTAAATTGAGAGAGGGCTAATTTCAAAGAGAGATTCTTTGTGAAGTGCCAATGTGTAAAGAAATGATAGAGGATTTTTTGACCATGGGCATTCTTTGTAAGATAAAGTGCTAATAAGATGACCAAGATGATCAAAGCCATAAAGATATAAGAATAAGAAGAGAGCGCTTGCCCTAAATCTAAGACGACTTTAGAAAAACCGGTGATAGAGCTTCCCAGCTGTTGAAAGACTTGGTTAAAGATGGGAAGAACTTGTGTAATGAGAACAGCCATGACCCCTAACATCATCACGATCATGATCAATGGATATGTAAAAGCACTTTTAATACTTTCGTAATTATCATGCATACGTTGATAATGAACGCTTAAGGCTTGCATGACTTCTTCTAAGCGCCCGGATGTCTCTCCGATCTCTACCATTTTTTGGTAGTAATCGGGAAATCCTTGAGAGGCTTTGATGGCTTGATAAAAGTTTTCTCCTTGATCTAGATGCTTATATAACACATTTAAAATCGGTTTTAAAGTATCAGTATTATCATCTTCATTCATGATTGAAATACCTTCATATGCAGAAATACCAGCATGTAAGAGTAAGGCCATCTGATTACTGAATGAAGCTATTTCACTGTGAGTAAGTTGTTGTTTTTTCATATTGAAGCCTCCTAGTATAAATATTTAACAAGATAATTATCTTGATTTGTAATGAAATCACGCATTGTTGAACTGTTCCCACTATCTGAAATCAGGGTAGGATCCATCATTGACCAATGTTGACCATCAAATTCTATAAGATCATCAACCCAACCAATGTCTTCGATATAGACACTGATCCAAGCGTGATAAACGCTACCGCTAGGCATAGAAGCATAACCGATCATCATTCTAGTAGGAATACGTTGTGTTCTCAACATCGTTGCCATTAAAGCAGAATAATCGAAACAAATGCCTTTTTGACTATTTAAGATGTTATCGACATCAGGAAGATAACCTACAAGATCACCATTTTTAATAAGATCTGCTTTATCATCATCATAATGTAACGTATTGACAACATAATCATAAACTAGAGAAACGACATCTAGATCACTATTGGCGCTTTGAGCAAGTTCTCTTCCTTTTTCTATCGCTTTTGTTGAAGCGTCAAAATTCACGTATTGATTAGGATAGAGATAGGGAAGGAGTTCATTTTCAATATTGACTTGAATGATTTGAGAAAAAAGTTGGCTATAAGTTGTGCCAGATATATTTTCATAAGCAGAGATAGTGTATTGGCCACTACCACCTGTTAATGGGAAAGTGTGATAACCTTCTTTAATATCGTAAGTATAAGGATCGCCTTCACCAGGATTTTGGATGCGTACTTTGACTTTACTATTGTCACCGGTATATTGGACCATGATATAGCCTTCATTTTTATGTGAAATATCAAATGTAATTTTTTGATTACCAACGACTTCATCACCACTGGCAACAGGTTCTAAGACCATCGGGGTATTATCTCTTGTTCCTTGATTTGAAGAGGGCGGTGGTGAGGTAGATTTATCGGAACAACTCGTAAGCATGAGTATCATGACAAAAAAAGAAGATAACCATATTTTTCTATTTA
>CANPGX010000208.1 GCA_947573745.1 uncultured Erysipelotrichaceae bacterium
TATAGACAAGAAAACTTAAACCAAAAGAAATCAATAAGCCTTGCATTTTCTCATTTGAATAAGTTTGATTAAATGATGAGATAATGGTACAAGGCGTTGCAACCATCAGCAAGATATTAGATAGTTTAGCGGTTGTGTCATCATTAATCATTTTTTTCTTGTAGAGACCATAACCTACCATCATCATGATAAACATTTTGATGATCTGGTAAAAGATCGTTATTCCTGCTTCCATCTTATCCTCCTCATATTTTTAATAATGGACTAATTCAATATGATGCTCTTTAATGAAATGAAGTATTCTTTCATCACAAAGAACATCTAGTTCTTGCACTCTTTGACAGTTATAAGAACTATCACGATAAAGTTCTAAATCACAATAACCAGGGTGTGTAATCATTACAATATCTTCATCTAAATTTTATTCTATAAGTGCAATCATTTGTTCTACTGTAGCTGTTGGTCCATAGAAACCACTGACGAATTTAAAACGACCATGACGACGCATTTCCAAGCCATATTCATTAGCTAATCGAGAAGCGACCGCTAATTGTTTCTCGTTAAAATCATGAACGCTATGGTGAGAGTCTAAATGTGAAGGAAGATGACCAAAAACTTCAATATATTTTTCAATTTGTGCTTTCCATTCTAAATAAACTTCTTCCATATCAAGTTCTTTAGATTTAATGATAGCTTGTTTTAAAAAACGACCATTTTCATCTGTAAGTGTTTTGTTTTGTGTTAACGATTTTCCCATAGTCAGGGTTAAATGTACACCAATGCCTAGATCAGGACATTCTTCAGCTCTTTTTTTAGCGTATTCTAAATAAGGCATATTGCACATTGCTGTCGTTGAACGAACGATGCCTTTTTTATACCCTTCAACAATTCCATCAGTATTGGCTTTTGTATAGCCAAAATCATCTGCATTAATGACTAGTTTCATTTTATTTTCCTCCTATATAGTATCTTTATCATATCATAGATAACTTTGTGATGTCGAATGCGTTTTTTGCATAGGAATTGAGGCAAAAAAAGGAATAGTTAACACTATCCCTTAAATCAATAGATTTTAGTCTAAATCTTCACCGTTAGAAGTAAATACTTTCTTACAATATTCAAATGAATCTTTTTTATAACGTTTATATGTTCCATTACCAAAATCATCGACATCTACATAAATGAAACCATAGCGTTTTCTTATTTCTCCAGTACTAGCAGAAACTAAATCGATACATCCCCACCAAGTGTATCCCATTAAGTCTACACCTTCATCAATACCTTCACTCATGGCTTTGACATGTTCTCTCATATAGTCAATACGATATGGGTCATGTATTGTTCCGTCTTCTTCTAAAGTATCAAAGGCACCTAATCCATTTTCACAGTTCATAATAGGAATTTGATATCTATCATAGATTTCATGCATAAAGAATTTTAATCCTTTTGGATCAATTGCCCATCCCCAATCAGATGCTTTTAAATATGGATTTTTCTTTCCCGTATAGTTTAAATTCCCTGTAGCATTTTCTCCATCTGTATGTGTGGTTACACAGTTTGAAAAATAATAAGAGAATTCAAAGAAATCAACAGTACCTTCTTTTAAGGCTTGTGTATCTTCTTCTGTAATATCTAATGTAATATTTAATTCTTTCCATAAATGTTTTGCATAACTTGGATAATATCCTCTTACAAAAACATCTCCTGCATACCAGAAATTTGTATGCATTGTTTTTTGATTCGCAAGTTCATCTTCTGGATCACATGTTAATGCATGAGTAAATATACCTGCTTGCATACATCCGATTTTTTTATCTGGATAGTTATCATGTAAATATTTAACTACTTTTGCACTAGCAACTAATTGATTATGTAAAACTTGATATTGACGTTGTACTTCTTCTTGATTATTAGAATCTAAAATAGAGAATTGAGCAGCATTGATTTCATTGAAGGTTGACCAATAAGTCACTTCTTGGAATTCATCAATGGATGCTTTACCAAATTCTACAAATTCTTCAATTAAAAATTTATTTTTCCATCCTCCTAATTCTTCAATATAGAAAGCTGGCATATCATATTTATATAAATGAACTAAAGGTTCAATACCATATTTTAAACATTCTTTAAAAACATGATGGTAAAATTCTACACCTTCTGGATTAATTCCTGCTTTGATTCCTTTTGGAAAAATTCTTGCCCATGACAATGTCATATTAAAAGCTTTAAAACCTAATTCAGCAAACATCGCAATATCTTCTTTATAATGATGATAGAAGTCTGTTGCCTTATGATTTGGATAGAACTCATCTGGATTGATAGCCAGTTTAGCTCCTTCTGGTAAATGACAATTTTCAATCATGGCTGGAGTTTTACCATATGTTCCATCTGGCATAATATAAGTTGCCATACGTGGTCCATTAACACTTCCGCCTGTATGATAATCTGTCATGTTAGGTGATTTTCCGCCTTCATTCCATCCACCTTCTGCTTGGTTGGCACTAATATCGCCACCCCATAAAAAATTCTTTGGAAAACTCATTCTTTTTACCTTATATGATGATTATGTAATCATCAGTATCCTTTCTAGTCATCTATAGCTAGATAATCATAACCTGTGTTGTCTCTATTTTTTTATAGTCCGACGACTTCTAGGAGACTATTGCCACAGCCTATTTTATCTTTGATGAGTTGGATCTCATCTCTTTAACATTTTTTAAAAAGTCCCACCTAAGTAGGACTTTTTTCATACTCATTTCTAACTTGAAAAATCACCATTTTTCTATTGATTTTTCATAGTTGATATCTTAGTCTAAATCTTCACCATTAGAAGCAATGACTTTCTTGAACCAATGGAATGAATCTTTTCTTGATC
>CANPGX010000209.1 GCA_947573745.1 uncultured Erysipelotrichaceae bacterium
GTTCGTCTGATTTTATTTTCTTCTGCGAATAGGGTCGAAACATTTGCTAAAGGAAAAGTTGAATTATTAGGATTGCGGGTGAGTGATGCTTCACGTATTCAAAATGTCCGATTGAATCAATTGTCGAAATATACCAAATCTAAATTTTTGATCTGTGCTGTTCGACATGAAGGGAAAGTCATTATTCCTAATGGGGATTATTGTATTTGTAAAGGTGATGAAATTTTTTTAACGGGTTCTCATCGTGATCTTTCAGCTTTTTGCTATGATACTGGCTTTATTCAAAAAAAGATTCAGTATGTCATGGTTATTGGAGGCAGTTTAATTGCTCTTTATTTGGCAAAGATGCTAGCTATACAAGGCATTAAGGTTAAAATTATTGAAAGAGATACTAAAAAGTGTGAATTTCTGGCTGAAGCCTTACCTTATGCATCCATCATTGAAGCAGATGGTAGCAATGATGCTATTTTATTAGAAGAAGGGTTGGAACACACAGATGCTTTTATTTCTTTAACTGGTATTGATGAAGAAAATATTATTCTATCGCTTTTAGCTAAACAGTTTGGTGTAAAAAAAGCTATTGCAAAAGTGAATCGATCTTCGCTAATGAATGCAGCAGAAAAAATGGATATTGATAGTATTATTTCTCCAAAACAAATTATTGCTAATCAAATTTCTGCTTATATTCGTTCAAAATCAAATAATGATGAAATGGGTTCTGTACAGACACTCTATCAATTAGTGGACAATGAAGTTGAGGCTCTAGAATTCATTATTTCTCCAACTGCTAAATACATAGGAAAAATTTTAAATGAAATGCCTATTATAGAAGGAATTTTAATTGCTGCCATTCTCCGTCAAAATGAAGTCATTGTTCCTAATGGAACAACAACAATAGAAGAAAAAGATCACGTCATTATCGTTGCTAAAAATAAACATATTATTCATTTTAATGATATTTTTAAAAAGTAGGTTATTATGAATTGGAAAATGATTAAATATACATTGGGGAGAATGCTCATCATTGAAGGATTGTTGATGCTTCTTCCAATGATTGTCGGTTTATGTTATCAAGAAAATATTTTTTCTTATATTGTAATGATTGTGATTTTATGCTTTTTAGGTTGGATAATGAGCCATCATAAACCACCTAAAACCAAAATTTATGCTCGTGAAGGTTTTATTATAGTAGCTCTTTCATGGCTTATTCTTTCATTTTTTGGGGCTTTTCCTTTTTATTTATCTGGTGAAATTCCTTCTTATGTTGATGCTTTTTTTGAAATCGTTTCTGGCTTTACAACAACGGGTTCTTCTATTTTAGAAAATATTGAAGCATTAAGTTATGCTAATTTATTTTGGAGAAGTTTTTCCCATTGGATTGGTGGTATGGGTATCCTTGTATTCGTAGTAGCTATGCTTCCTGATTCTTCTGGGAGTTCACTACATATTTTAAGGGCGGAGATGCCTGGACCAACTGTTGGTAAATTAGTGTCGAAAATTAAAATGACGGCACAAATTCTTTATATGATTTATTTAGTTTTAACTTTTGTAGAAGTCATATTGCTTTTGTTGGGGGGACTTCCTTTATTTGATAGCCTTGTCAATGCTTTTGGTACTGCAGGTACTGGTGGTTTTGCGATTAAAAATACAAGTATTGCTTTTTATCAAAGTGCTTATGTAGATGTAGTGATTACCATTTTTATGTTATTGTTTGGAATTAATTTTAATGTTTTTTATTTCATTCTTTTAAAAGAATTTCGTTCAGCTTGGAAAAACTCTGAGTTGAAAGCTTATTTAGCAATCATCGTTGTTGCTTCTTTATTGATTACATGGAATATATTATCGATGTATCCTTCTTTTTTCAGTGCTTTAAGGTATGCAAGTTTTCAAGTAGTCAGTATTATTACAACAACGGGATATATTACTGCTGATTATGGGCAATGGCCTATGTTTTCTCAAACTATTTTATTCTTATTGATGTTTGTGGGGGCGTGTGCTAGTTCAACCGGTGGAGGAATGAAAGTTTCGCGTATTTTGATGGTATGTCGTTATGGACATTCTGAATTAAGAAAAATGATTCATCCTCATAGTGTTGTTTCTGTAGATATGGATGGTCGTTCTGTATCAAAATCAACCATCAGTGGTGTACATGCTTATTTTTCACTGTATTTTATTTTATTAGCAATTTCATTTCTATTACTTTCTTTAGAAAATATGGATTTTACTTCGACATTATCTTCGGTAGTAACATGTATTAATAATGTAGGACCTGGTTTTAACATTGTTGGGCCGACAGGTAACTTTTCTTCTTTATCTGATGTTTCAAAGTTAGTATTATGTTTTGATATGCTAGCTGGTAGATTGGAGTTATTTCCATTTATGGTTTTATTTTTAAGGGATATTCGTCATTAAATAGTCGTAGGATAGACTAGAAAGTAGGGAATTATATGAATAAGGTTTCTTTAACATTAGATAGTTTAGCGTTACTGGTTTTATGTGGGGATTTTCCTAGTGCTCCTAGCGATGCATTAACACAAGATGAATGGTATCTTTTAAGAAGAAAAATGAAGTCAACGAAATATAAAAGACCATCTTGTTTATTTAATATGTCTTTGGATGGATTAATCTTAGTTTATGATTTAGAAGCCTATCTTGCCAAAAAAATCATTGATCGTATACGTTGGATACCAGGATTTTTAAGTACGCTAAAATCATATGAAGAACAAGGTATTTTTGTCACGACAAAATATGAAGAGGATTATCCTGAAGGTCTTTTTGCTTCTTTAAAAAGAAGAGCCCCTTTAATCTTATATTACGTTGGACAGATTCATCTTTTAAAAACGAAGATGATTGGTTTAAGTGGAACGAAAG
>CANPGX010000210.1 GCA_947573745.1 uncultured Erysipelotrichaceae bacterium
TCATAAGCTAAAAATAAACCAAATAAACCAAATGAGAAATTACTCAACATTGATAAATCTGGTAAAAAGGTTAATCCAAACCCTCTAAAAACACTGATCAATGTTGCAACAGACCCTACCAAAGTGGCAGGTACAGCAGCTAAAATCGCTTCTTGTGTTGCGCTGATCCAAACATTTTCACCAATTTTTCTAATCATAGGTGAAACATGTTGTTCTACATAATTCATAAATTTTTGCATAATGTTTTTTTATTGAATGATTTAAAAAATCATTCAATGATCCCCTTTCTATTCATAATCTTTTTTTACTTTAAAATACTGATGATTTGATCCACAAGCCCATCCCCGTCTAAAGAGCCATAAATGGTTCCGTCCATCAGTGCAACAGGTACATGATACTCATCAGCCACTTCTTTAATAGCTTCATAGCGATGCTTGAAGTGAGGACCAACCATCACTAAATCTACTTCATCAAGATAATCTTCTACCTCTGATTCACTTCTAGCTTTTATGTTCCAATTTAACCCACGTGCTTTAGCTGCCACATTAGCATTTTTTGCCATAAAACCACTAGATGCACCCGAACCACAACATAATAGAATTCTTTTCATTTTATCTCCTCCTTTCTTTTTCATCATAACAACCTGTTTTCATCGTCTCAAATATAAAATGGTTCCTCTATTAGGAACTATTTTATATTTGTTCTAATATCTTTGAAATGGATATAATAAGGTTGAATATATCATGGGTAAGAGGTTTAAAAATGGGAAATTCTAATAAAATTCTATATTATTTATCGCAAAGAAAAAATTGGGTCAAAGCAAGTGAACTTTCTAACTATTTATCCATATCAGAAAGACAAATCAGAAAATATATTTCTGCCATTAACCAGCAATACCAAATGATTCTTTCTGGTCCTCAAGGATATAAACTTGATAAGAAACAATATGAACTTTTTATTTCAGTACAAAAAAATACCCCCAATGAACAAGAAAACAGACGCCGTTATATTCTTCAAAAACTCATTGTTCATTCTCAAGGATATGATCTTTTTGATTTTGCAGATGAACTTTATGTCAGTGAAGCGACCATTAAAAAAGATCTTCAAACCATTCGTCCACTACTAAAAAAATACAAACTATCGATCACGAGAACAAAAAATATCCTTCAACTATCTGGGCATGAGGAAGCCATGCGTAAATTAATGTATTCTTTTATTTCTGATTACTCTTTTAATACGCTTTTTACACAAGAACATTTTCTTTTATCTGATGCTCACTCTGATTACCATGATATTCAATTGAAACTCAAAGAAATTTTGGAACAACATCATCTTTCTTGCAGTGATTTCGCTTTAAATAATCTAACAATGCATCTAATCATTATTCTTATTCGAGTAGAAAATGGTAATCAACTCTCCAATGATGAGCATTTAGATTATCGTAATTCTGATAGTTATCAAGTTGCTTTAACGATTAATCAATACTTTATGGAAGCTTATCATATATGTTTCAATCATTCAGAACTCATCAACATTTCTTTTATTATCGATCATAATATTAATCGTGTTGGCAATATTCAATATGATTATCTTAACCAACAAACGCTTCATCAATATGTAGATCCAAAATATATTCAAATCACTAAAGATATTATTGAACGTGTTGAAGAAAATTATTATCTGTTTCCTTTTAAAGAAAACTTTATTTCTAAGTTTACTTTACATATTCAAAATCTTTTCTTTCGATCTCAACATAATTTTAGTGTCAAAAATCCTCTAACAAATACGATCAAAATGACTTATCCTCTTATCTATGATATCGCTGTTTTTATCGCACAAGAGTTAGAATTAAAACATCACATTCTTCTCAATGAAGATGAAATTGCTTTTATTTCTTTCCATATAGGCGCTTATTTTGAAGAAAATTCATTCACTAAAATGACAAGAGTGAATTGTGCCTTTATTTACATTGACTATTATGATTTTTATAAAACAACACTTGCAAAAATCAATCAACGATTTGATGATCGTATTGCGATTACACATGTTCTACCTATTAGTCGCTATGTTGATGAAATCAGTCCCGATACAGATTTATTAATCCTTCCCTTAGGCATTCAATCTCAATTTAAAACAAGAACGATTTCTATTAAACCTTTTCTGAATGAAGAAGATTTTGATCATTTAGAAAAAGTTATTGATGATATTTCATTTATGAAACAAAGAGATGAATTAAAAGATTATATCCTAAACTTTTTTAATGAACAACTCTTTTATAAAAACCCACCTTTTAAAGATAAAAATGAGGCCTTGTTGCACATGACAAAAGACCTTTATCACTTAGGTTATACTAGCATAGGATTTTATGATGATGTGCTTAATAGAGAGTCATTATCCTCTACAGCCTTCCATGATATTGCCGTACCTCATTCCTTAACAACAAAAAACGCACACAAAAGTTTTATTTCTATTGCCCTTTTCAATCAAGGGATTCTTTGGTCTGAAAATAAAACAGTTCATGTTGTAGCGTTGATAGGTATCAATGATCACTCCAGAAAGATCTTTTCAAAATTTTTTGATCAGATCATTCAAATGTTTGATCATCCTTCTAATATTCAAAGTCTTTTATCATCACAAAATTTTGAAGCATTTTTCAATATCCTTGAAAGTTTCTTTTCATCAGAAGATTAATTCTATCGATCAAATGACATGCCAAGAACTCAAACATTTTAAAGAACTGAAAAATGTCTATTAGCCAAAATAGAAAAAATATAATACATTTAAAAAGGTGTTACCTCTTTAAGAGATAACACCTCAGATTGTTGACAAAGTGGTACTCTGAAAAGAGTATCGCTTTTCTTTTGCTTCA
>CANPGX010000211.1 GCA_947573745.1 uncultured Erysipelotrichaceae bacterium
TTTGGTTGTGGGGGTGTAGGTGGTTACGCTATTGAGCATTTGGCGCGATTTGGGATCAAACATCTGATCCTCGTCGATCATGATCGATTACATGAGACGAATTTAAATCGCCAGATCATCGCGACACACAGTACCTTAAATCAAAAAAAAGTAGTGGCTTTTAAACAACGTATTTTAGATATTGATGAGACGATCGATGTTGAAACTTATGATCTTTTTTATCTTCCTGAATGTCATAAAGATTTTTTTACCGAGGTGGATTACGTGATCGATGCGATTGATACAGTGAGCGCCAAGTTAGATATTATTGAATATTGTATACAACATCATATCCCTGTCATTTCAAGTATGGGAATGGCTTCTAAAATAGATCCATCGTGTATTCAGGTGGCAGATTTATCCAAGACACGTGTATGTCCTCTTGCTAGAGTAATGCGACGGGAGTTAAAAAAACGTCATATTGAACATGTGTTAACCGTCTTTTCAACAGAAAAAGCATTACCTGCTTCACAAATAGTGATAGACAAGGAAAGTCAGAAACAACTTCTAGGAAGTTATAGTGTTGTCGTCAGTGTGGCGGGGGCTTTATTAGCTAATCGTGTCATACAACATTTTAAGGAGGAAGCTTTATGCAAAAATATGTAGAGATTCAAACGGAAAAAGGATGTATGCGTGGCTTTATCCATCTTCCTCATACATCTTGTTATCCAATAGTCATTATGTGTCATGGTTTTACAGGACACAAAGAGGGATGTCATTTTATGTATACCCGTTTGGCTAGACGTTTAGAAAAAGCAGGGGTTGCCAGTTTACGGATGGATTTTTTAGGAAGTGGGGATAGTGATCTTGAATTTACCGAGATGACTTTTTCAGATGAAGTTAAACAGGTTGAAATATGGTTAGACTATGTCAAAAAGATGTCTGAAGTCAGTGCTATTTATCTATTAGGGCATAGTATGGGAGGTGCCATCGTGACCCAGATTGCTTCTAGGTATCCTGAACTTATTCAACGTTGTTGTCTATGGGCCCCTGCTATCGCAATGCCAGAGATGATTCGTGCTTTAAATGGAAAAGTGTCGCCTATGGAGGGTGGCATCTATGATGTTGAAGGACTTCAAGTTTCACAAGCTTTTGTGGATGATATGATGTCTTTAAATTTATATCAGAATTTATCTCTTTATGAAAAAGATCTTCTTATTTTACAAGGTTCTAAGGATACGATGGTTCCTAAAGCGACAGTGCAAAAAGCTTTACCTTTCTTTAAACAAGATGTACAGTATGTTGAGATTGAAGGGGCTGATCATAACTTTAGTCGTTATGATTTTAGTGAAAAAGTTTTACAGGAAAGCTATCTATTTTTGACGAAATAGCACTTTTTTAAAGGGAATGGTTTTCGTCATAGATAGAACATGTTAAACTAGAAAAGGAGGGATGGATATGCAAGAAATTGAAGCTTATATTCAAGAACACGAAACACAGTATCAAGGGAAATATTATCATCAAAGGTCTTTTCAAAAAGAACCCTTCGTTTATAAGTTCCATTATTATATGCGTGATATTCAACTTCGTCAAATCGATATTTATTTAGAAATTAATTATCAAGATCAATTGACTTATCATTTATCAGAAAAACTTCATCATTATGAAGAAGAATATATTGTGGTAGATGCTTTAAAACGTATTCGTGATCATTATAGTCGTCCTTCAATTTTACATAGTGATACGTTAAAGCCCTTTATTGAAGGAAAAATTAAAACTTCTGTCTTGATTCAAGATTATATTCATATTCTCAATTATTTAAAATATCATCATGGTTTAAATCAAAAAACAATTGATCAATTTTATCATCTTTTTATGCCTTATATGGATGATTTATTTGAACATCAGGCTTATTTTTCTTATATGGATTGTTTTTTGGCATTGATGAAAGAAATTAGTTATGAATATTTATGGCAAGGAGCAACAGCGAACTATTTAGATAGTGAATATCAGTTTCATCTTTATTATATTCGTTTAATCTTAGAAAAGATTTATCAACATTTTGATGTCATGCTTAAAGTGGCAGAAGAAACTTTTATTGATATCCTAGAACTGATTTTTCAATATCCTCGATTAGCTTTTTCATTAGTGACTTTATTAGAAGAAATTATTTATTCCAATGCGAGATTATCCAAAGAAATTTTAAAACGATTAGAAAGTCGTTTTGAAAAAAATCATACAGATCAAGATACTCATCTTGTCTATGATTACTATTATGCTAGATATTATGGTGATGATGTATTGTATCATGATGTATTATTACAATTATTTAGAAATGTGATGAATGATATTTTAACGTTGACGAATCATGATATTGCGATTGCGATTGGTAATGTTTTCTTGTCTATAGAAGGCTATGATATTCTCATTGATCTGTTTGAAAAAGATTATAATTCATATGTTTTTGTCAGTTTCCCATTAGAGACGATTCCTAAAAGTTATTATCCAAGAATAAGATATGAATTAGAAAACGCTGTACGTTTTTATGCAGCTAGGATGAAAGAGCCTAAATTCAGCCTTTCTTCTTTTGAACAGGTAGCCGATATCAATCGCTTGTTGATGCGCAATTTTAAGGAGGAAAACGAATGAATCTTAAGAAATTAATAGCGCCGCTTTTAACCAGCGGTACAGTGATGTTTTTGATCAGAATGTATGCCAAGAAAAAAGCTTGTCAAGAAGTGACAACTTTACTACAAAATCATCAGTATCTCAAAGATCATTATGCAAAAGAAGAACTGGCTTCTTTCTTAATAGATCGTCATCAGACATGTACTTTAGTCATGATACCTTCTTATTTAGAAGAACAAGATGATTTGAAA
>CANPGX010000212.1 GCA_947573745.1 uncultured Erysipelotrichaceae bacterium
TATTCATTATCTGAAGATGAGGGAGCTTTTTTACTAAAAGTTGTTAAAGAAAATACATCTACTAAAGGCAGGATTCAAATTCATAAATCGGGGCAATGTCTTGTAGGTATTGAAAATGGGCAATTTATTTATGAAGAGCGTGGTTTAAAAGATGTCGTTTTTGAAATCAGGGCGAAGGTAGATATTTTTGATCCTGCAAATCATGATGAGGTCATTTATCATGCCGGTGAAATTATTGAGACAGTTATTACCAATGAGGCTGGACAGGCTCTATCAAGCAATTTACCTTTAGGCAGTTATGTAGTACAGGAAATACAAAGTGCAAAAGGCTATCTTATGGATCATCAATGTTATGATGTTGATTTACTATATCAAGATCAAGAAACACATCTTGTTGAAGTCAAGTTAGATTTATATAATGAAAGACAGAAAGTTATACTGAATATCCATAAGAAGGATGGACAAACACAGTTACCTTTAGCTGGCGCAACATTGGCTCTTTATGCTCATCGTGATATTAAAAATATAGATGGCGATATCATCGTTGCAAAGGATATGCTTTTAAAAGAAGCAGTATCTGATCAGGAAGGTTTTGTGGATTTTAATATGGATTTGCCTTTAGATCTATCTTGCTCACAAGAAGCCTTATTTAGAATAGAGGAAATAGAAGCGCCAAAAGGATATATTCTATCTAAAGATGTATTTTATGTAGATACAAATTTGGATATCATGGATGCATCATTGACCATGAATAAGACTTTTTTTAATTTTCCAACGCTAGTTCGTATTATGAAAAAAGATGCCTATGATGGTCATTTATTAACAGGAGCGCAATTACAAGTTTTAGATAAGCAAACAGGAAAAGTCATCAGAGAATGGAAAACAACAGAAAATATAGAGGAAATTCGAGGATTAGAAATTGGAAAGACTTATATTTTAAAAGAAATGGAAGCACCTTTACATTATGCTTTAATGGATGATGTTGAATGGATTGTACAGGATACTTTAGTTCCACAAGAAATTGTATTATTGGATAAACGAACTTATCAAATTGAAATTCATAAGCAAGATGCCTCTACAAAACAGTCTATTTTATCTAAAGACATGATTTTTAAGCTCTATTATGATGAAAGTGGAAAATTACCAGTGGTAGGAATCAACTTATTTTATGAAAATGGAAATATGATTTTTAGTCATTTGCAAGCAGGCACTTATTACTTAAAAGAAATAGAACCACCTAAGGGATATCTTATCAAGGAAGAAACTGTGAGAATAGATATAGATGAAGGGTACCCTGCTGGGTATCGTTATGAAATGGTGATAGAAAACGACAAGATTCCTGTAGAAAAAGTTCCTACTGGAGATGACATTCGGGTTATTTATATGTTCATAGGAATAGGTATTTCATCTTGTATCTTGTTTTATTTTTGGGTATATCAAAAAAGAAAAAATGTAATGAATTAAAAACAATATTTTTCTTTTATGTATGTTTTAATGATGATATGATAGACATATATAGGAGGAACTTTATATGGAGTTTAATCAATCATGGATCAAGGATCCGACAGTTTATGAAGTGAATCGTTTAAGGGCCCATTCTAGTCATGCATATTACGCACAGATGGAAGAAATGGAAAGACAAGAAAGTTCTTTTATGTATTCTTTAAATGGTATGTGGAAATTTTCGTATGCTAAAAATATTGATTTAGCAATGAAGAAATTTGAAGCATTAGATGTTTCATGTGATGGTTTTGATGATATTAAGGTCCCTGGTCACATTCAATTACAAGGTTATGATAAGCCTATTTATGTTAATCAAATGTATCCTTGGGATGGAAGCGAGGATATCCAACCTGGAGAAATTTGTCAAAATTTCAACCCCACAGGCAGTTATGTTCGTTTTTTTGATGTTCCGGAACAGATGAAAGATCAACCTCTTTATATCTCTTTTCAAGGAGTGGAAAGTGCTTTTGCATTATGGCTTAATGGTCAATTTGTTGGTTATAGTGAAGATTCATTTACCCCAAGTGAGTTTGAATTGACACCTTATTTGAAAGAAAAGGATAATAAGTTAGCTGTACAAGTCTATAAATTCTCCGGGGGTAGTTGGTTAGAAGATCAAGATTTCTGGCGTTTTTCTGGAATTTTTAGAGATGTGTATCTTTTTGTAAAGCCTCAATATCATATTGAAGACTTGCGTGTGAAAACAAAGTTTATAGAAAATTACGAAAAGTCTTTTTTAGAATTGAAGATTCTTTTAGATCAAGAAATAACAACAAAGTTATCTATAACATTATTAGATCGCGAAAATGAAGTTGTCTTACAAGAAGAAAAATTATTAACGAAAGAAGCTTTATTTAATTTTATGATTGAAAAACCACATCTGTGGAGTAGTGAGGATCCATATCTGTATACATTGCTTATTGAAGTCAAAGACGAATTAGGACAATTATATGAAGTTGTCTGTCAAAAGGTGGGCTTCAGAGAGTTTAAACTTGAAGATGGCATCATGAAAATCAATGGTAAACGAATTATTTTTTACGGTGTGAATCGTCATGAATTTAGTTGTTTTGATGGACGTTCATTGAAAAAAGAGGATATGATCAAAGACTTAAAGAATATGAAGCGCCATAATATTAATGCGATTAGAACTTCTCATTATCCTAATCAATCTATTTTTTATGATTTATGTGATGAATATGGTTTTTATGTGATTGATGAAACAAATTTGGAGACACATGGAACATGGAGTGCTGTTGGGTATGATACACCAACAATTATGAAAAATGCCGTTCCTAACGATCGTGAAGAGTGGCTAGGGGCATTAAAAGATCGTGTCACTTCACTTTATCAAAGAG
>CANPGX010000213.1 GCA_947573745.1 uncultured Erysipelotrichaceae bacterium
TCTTCTATAAAAATCCTCTGTATCTTCAATGAACTCTTTCATTGTTTTTCCCTTAAACGGATACGATAATAAGCTTTTAATATCATCAAAATAGACAGATTCTTCTGTATCAAAACTATATAATTCTAAATTAGTGATTCTTTGTTCACTGAATAGAATATACTCATCATCCAGCCTAATGGCATTATTATTTTTAAGAAGTTGTGTAAATCTTTTTATTTTCATGTTTCATGATCCTTTCTTGTATAAAATAAAAAGCAACCATAACTTTGGTTGCCTAATCTTCTATTATAAGATTCCCATATTCTTATAACTCTATAAACTATTTTTAGCGATAGTCAACCGGAATTGAACCGATGCCTCCTCAGTGAATGAATACATACATCAAGGCGTTCTGCCAGCCTAAACTATTTTCTACCGCTACGGTAATTATACCATTCTTTATAAACGCGTTCAATCATTCTTCTTTCTTTTTCATTAGGCTTTGAAGCACCTTTTTTTCCGTCTTTCTCGTTATGTTCATACCCATGATGAACATGCGGTTTCATTTTTTTATGAACGTGCTTTAAGTCAATTGTTTTAACTCTTTTATTGCTAGTATCAAAATAAGTTATACTAATCAAATCACTTCCGCCTACTGTGGCATACACTCTCCCATTTGTTTTTGTTTCCATAAGTGTTTCTACATCTCTACTTACTTTAGAAACAAACTTTATATTTCCACTCGTATGCAATGTTTTGTATTCGCTCCCGTAAACTTTACCAGCTTTACTAATACCACTGCTTGCTCCTCTACCTCCCACATCACTTCACCTTTTTCGTCTCTTTCATTCGTTCTGTTACCTTGTTATCATAATATTTCACTGGGATACCTTGATAATCAAATTCAATATATCCTCCATATACAAGTATCATAGATGGTCGAATGTGCTTGATCATTGCTGTTACTCCATCACACCATATCTTAAGTGCTTCTTTTTCTCTTTTGACTCCTATCGTTGATATTGATACGATACTGCCTTTTTCTATACCATCAAAACAGAATTGATATGTCTCTTGTTCTGCCCATGATATAGTAGGAATAACTCGAATACCGTTCCTTTGCCAATACTGTCCTAACATACGACTTCTATATACGTTCCATATCTTCATCGCCATAGGCATATCCATATACAGGCTAAAGTCAGGAGTCAATACACATTGATATCTTGATAGTTCTTCTAAGTATTTATCTGGGTTGTTCCATAGCCTCTCAAATTGATAATCATCAACATACATGTGCACTCCTACATCTCTCTCTTTTGATGTCAGCATATAATTAAATCCGATTAGATCTTTTGGCACCATGCTTTCTTTGTGTATCAATGGCATTTCATAAAAGCCGTCTACCTCCGATTCATCATATAGATCTAAGTTATAGGACTTGCTTGTTCTAATACGTTCGTTTTCCTTAACCTCTTCTACTTCTTGATCTTTTGGTGTATCTAATATATTCAGTTCCAGCTTATCAAATCCTGTTAAAGATAAGTCAAAATCAATATCATTAAGCTCTATTAGAAGATCATTCAATTTTATCTCATCCCACTGACCTGTAATCTTATTCAATGCTAGATTTAAAGCTTTCTCGTCTTCTTTATCCAAATCAACTTCGATAACATCTACACTAATATAGCCTAAGTCTTTTAAGACCTTAAGTCGTTGGTGCCCTCCGATAACTGTGTTATCTGAATTAACGATGATAGGATCTACGTATCCGAATTTTTCTATACTTGCTTTGATGCGTTTGTATTCTGGACTACTGCTTTTCAATTTCTTTCTAGGGTTATATCCTGAGGGTATTAAGTCTTGTATATCCTTCTTAATTATATTCATTTTATTCCCACCATTTCCAAATTTTAAGCAAAAGAAAAAAGAACGAAAGGCTACTTATCTCGTTCTCAGCTTAAAATCTTACGATATCATATTAACACATAAATCACCGGAATTTTTCCGGAGTTAACATTTCTAATAAAATTTTTCCTCTATTCTCGTATAAGACGCTCTTTGAATAACCTACATTTAAGTCATCAATGTTTTTTCCGTTGATATAATGTTCCATCACAAACTCAAGCTTCCATTTCTCATTCAAATTATATAAGCATCGATCTATGTATTTTATTCGATGAAGATAGCTTTCAATCTCTTGGTTTTTAATAACCAAGAGTTCATCCAATCGGTTTTGGTATTCTTCCTGTTCAGCAAGCATAACTAGTAAAGGTTCCTCAATTCGATTGCCTGGCACGTATGCATAGTCTATCCCTTTTGCAGTCCCCGCATTAAGTCTAGTATCAATATCTTTAATTCTCCTTTTACAATATGCAATCTGGTTATCAACTGTTGATATATGATTGTCATATCGATATTTAATGATATTGTAGTTTCTTAATTCATTTTTCAAATACTCAACATTTGGATTCATATAGCTATCTTCCCCTTTCAAATCATTTATTTTTCTTCATTGAGCAACAAGATCAACACTGCGCATCCCCACCATGAATTAAAGTAATTGCATAGAAATGCACATAGGGCGACGATGCTTAGTTTATAAATCAAATTGCACATGTATCTGTATTGATTAGTCACTTTCGTTCACGCTCCAATCCAATGCTTGACCGCATTTAGGACAATAATTGCATCCCCACTCACCATATCCATATTCAAAGTATTCTCCACAATATGGACAAGAAGCCATATCATATACTAAATTTCTTTCTCTGTCATAGCCATCTGCTTCATATTCTGGCTTTTGTGGCATAGCTTTTTTTAAAACTTCAATTGATAAATCTAGTGCTTCTCTCAGCATTGAATACCGGCT
>CANPGX010000214.1 GCA_947573745.1 uncultured Erysipelotrichaceae bacterium
TAGGTGTAATTTGCATTGCTAGATAAATTTCACCAATCTTTCGTTCATAAGAATTTTGATATTCAGTATCTTGGAAGAAAGATTTTTTAATGACTTGTTGTGTGATAGTAGAACCTCCACCGGTAATACCACCATGAACAAAGTTAGTGATGGCAGTTTTAACGATACGAGGGATATCAAAACCATTGTGTTCAAAGAAACGCGAGTCTTCAGCTGCGACGATAGCGTCTACGAGAACTTGTGGAAAATCATCATATTCTACATTGACACGATAACCAGAGTCATCATTGATGAAAGCACGATTTTCAATAAGCTCTCCTTTAGCATCGAAAACCTGACTGCTCTCTTTCGATTTCAAACTTTCTAAATCAAAGTTTTCTGCCTGCTTGATAACTTTATTGACAACATTGTAAGCATAGATACCCACAGTTAATCCACCAACAAGGCAGAGGATCAAAACACTATAGAGAGTGACCTTGCCCACTTTTTTCCAGTTAAGTTTACCTTTTTTGAATGGTTTTTTCTTTTTCACTTTTTCACCTCCGTGTAAAGGGTCTTTTTGCGTGTTATCATGGAATTCATTACCCATTTATTCCGCCTCCTTAAAATAGATTTCATCGACGACTTTTAAATATTCAAGACGAGGAATATATCCTTGTCTGATCAAATGCCCATGTTTTTTGATATCTTCATAATCAAGGTGTTTGACAGAAGAGAATCGATAAGCTTCTACGATATAAGAAGCATCAATTAAGTATACCTCATTTAAGGTCGTAAAAGCAATGATGATGAAT
Source organism: uncultured Erysipelotrichaceae bacterium (assembly GCA_947573745.1). Classification (GTDB taxonomy): domain Bacteria; phylum Bacillota_I; class Bacilli_A; order Erysipelotrichales; family Coprobacillaceae; genus CANPGX01. The sequence continues at coordinate 795 of CANPGX010000214.1, forward strand.
GCAATGCCACCATGACGCTGAATAGCGTCAAGATGATTGATCTGATGTTCATGAATATTAATAAAAGGAAAACGTTTAGTCTTACACTCTTTGGCTTCAAAATCAATATATTTGCCACGATATAAGCCATTATAATCTGTTGTACTAGGCACTTTATAATAAGCTTCGACGATTTTGGCTTTATTACGTGCCGGGTAATCTACCTTAACAATCTGTACAGGCGTAGGTTTTTTATAGATAACCGCCTGATCATGAGATAAATAATATTGATTAGATACATTGATATCTTCTTCTAAAGAAATACCACGATGACGTGTATTATGTTTAGAAGAAGTGCTTAGTGTAGGGACTTTGTAATTTTTCTTCTTATTAGGATAATTAATCATAGGATTCACCTATTTTATTATACTTTAATTTTGGCAATATTCAAAGTAATTTGATGAAATGAATGAATTGACTTGCTTTTAATCGCATTTTTTGTAAAAATATAAGAGAATGATGGGGTGAATCAAATGAAACAGAAAATCCGCTTGAGTCCAAAGAAGATACTCAATAAAGAGTTTAGTGTAGAATTCAAAGGGTATAATGCAACAGAGGTTGATTATTTTTTAGATATGGTTGTAGTGGATTATGAAAATTTTGCAACATTATTAAATGATGCTTATCAAAAAATAGAAGACCTTGAAACTGAAAATAGCGCATTAAAAGAAAAAGTAGAAAAATTAAGTGTTGAAAAAACAGTTCAAGAAGATAATATTAAAGCATTAGAGGAAAAACAAGTTTCTAATATTGATATTTTAAGAAGGATCAGTTTATTAGAAAATGCTGTATTCAATAAACAATAATTTTCCATTCGAGATAATCGCTGCCTTTTGGTAGAGGAAAGTCCATGCTCGCACTATCTGAGACGATAGTAGTGTTTGTGCATAGCGAAGTCATAAGCTATGGCAGTGAAAGCTGACGACAGATGAGATACCTAAACGAAAGCATGGTATCCTATCATAAAGTGCCACAGAGACGATATCTACTTGAAAAAGTAGGGTGAAAAGAGGTAAACTCCGCAAGCGAGAAACCCAAAATATGGTAGGGGAATCGAATAGAGGGAATGCAACTGATATTCGGACACGTAAGTGTAGATAAATGATTATCCTAGACAAAACATGGCTTATTGAATGGAAAACTTTTGATCATTGTTAGGCAATGGTCTTTTTTTGATGAAAATGGCAGATTATGTTGTTGGAAAAAAGAATGTATATATGGTATACTTATGCATGTATATGTATATCTTATTTTAGAATGGAAAAAAGGAGGTTATCTTATGAAAGAATTAGGCAGTTATTTAAAAAAAGAACGTGAGTTACGTTCAATAACGATAGGACAACTCAGTGAAGCCATTCTTATTTCTCCCAAAATTATTCATGATATTGAAGAAGGAAATCTTTCTCGTTATGAGGGAGATGAACAATATGTTAAGATGTATATTAAAAAATATGCGAATTATTTAGGATTAGATGGCGATGAATTAGGCCAACGATATCTTAGTTTAACACGCGAATTATCGCTTAAAGAATTAGAAGAAGCTAGAAAAAAGGCAGAAGAAAAAAAGAACGTTACCCCAATAAAAAAAGCTTATACTTATTCTAAACCACCGATCAAACCGACGGTTTATGAAGATAAACGCTATATCACTTATATAAAGTATTTTCTAGCCTTGATCTTGGTGGGAGCTATTGTTTTTTTAGTATGGTATGGTTTCCTTAGAACCAATGATCATGATGAGCCATTTGTGCCACCAACAACACCTAATATTTCTGGTGATGTAGAATTTAATGATCCTGATGATCAGCCAGAACCTTCGAAGCCAGATGATGTTTTACCAACGATTACTTTTACGAAGAATCAAGATTTAGATTATCTTTTTGATATTGGTGAAGCAGATACTTTTATATTTAAAATTGAATTTCATAACCGTTCATGGGCCCAACTTTTAGTGAATGGACAAGTTTATTCAGAGTTTAAGTCAAGAATTTATCATAATTATGCTGATGGAGATCCAGA
>CANPGX010000215.1 GCA_947573745.1 uncultured Erysipelotrichaceae bacterium
ATGATCTTTTTTTTCGCAAAACTAAGCACATGAATTCTTCGTATAAGTTCTTCTGTTTTACCAGCAAACATACACCCAGTAATGACTTCTAACCATCCTTCTTGATATTGATTATACATAAATCGACCTTCTTTCCCTACTCATTATAAGAAAAACAAGATCTAAAATAAAGATATTATGCCATAAAAGTAAGATAAAGATCTTTTAATGAAAAGTACCCCCCACCTGATAAAGCATTAAAAAAGTTTTCATTTTCTTCAAGATTGATTTTCCAATCTCCATCCTTTAACAAATATACATCAACAACTTTTGTATAAGGTTCATCATAAGTAGGTAATCGTTCTTCAACAAGAGATAAAATCATTTTTTCTATATCTTGTTGGGGATGAATAAGATAACTCGTGACACTTTTAGCATAAATATCATCCACCAGAGCACCATAATCATAAGTGTCAATTTTCACTTTTAAAATAGCTTCATCGTCACCTTGTGTTGATTCTAAAATGGTATATTGCGTTTTTTCTAAAGCAGTATAAAGATAATTTTTAATCCACTCTATATCATATTGACGTGTCCAATTCTCAACAGTATCCATAGATATTTCAAAAGGCCAAGTAGTTTGATCCATGGCAATATATTGTACCGTTGTCATGAGGTCTCCTTGTTTAAACGCACTCATAAAAGATTCAAAACTTTCTTTAGCTTCTACTTCTTTTGTCTTTTGACAAGCACTTAAAAGTAACACCATACTTAACATCATTGATAAAAAAATTTTTTTCATAATTTTTCCTCCTTTATGTTTAGTTTATCCTCTTTTTCTTTTCATATTCCCAATCATTGGAGGTTTTTCCACAATGCTCAAATGAAGGTGTCTAAGACACGTTTTTTTCTAATTAAAAAAAGAACCCTAAAGTTCTTTTACTACCCATTCTCCATAACCAGTTTGAGGATCATATTCATCTAAAAATAAAGTTTTCTCAATCTCAAGAATCACTAATTCCAATGTTGTATTGACGTAAGTGCCTTTCATAAGATGTCCACCAATAGTTGATAAATCCTCTTTAGAAAAAGATATATGAACATGACAACGGTTTTCTCCTACCGTCCCTGTCATAGAAACAATTTCCATATTTTCTTGAATGGTCCTTTCTTTAATACCACTTGCATCACGAATATGTGCTTCATATACGCATCCAACACCACTTAATATAACACCAGCTTGAATATGATGCTTTTTAACATATTCTTGAATAGTCAGCATGATGTCATCACTTCGATGCAATCGAATGCAATGTATTGAATTCATTAATTAACCACCTCTTCATCTGTATGAAAGCGTTGTTGAATCTGATCAATAGTTGCTTTAATACTCATCTCAATCTGATCCATCAATCCATGATTCTTTTCTTCATAAGCTTTTGCATTTAAAGTACCTAATGAAATAATAAACAACATAGGAATACCACGATCCATATCATGTTGATGATATTCTAATATTTGCGCTATAGGTCGTATCAATAGCTGTAAAATAATATCATATAACTTTAAATAATTATGTGCTTCAATATCTAGTTGCTCTAAAAGATCATCTAATGATCCTGATAGATGGCCTTCATAGTCCACTAAAGTAAGATAAGCTGAGATAATTAAAGTACAAGCTAATGGTGTTGGCATCAACATCAATGTCATTTGTTCAACACCAAGATCATTGTTTTCTTCAATATTTTGTACACTGGCAAGTTGTTGTATCCCTTCTTTAAAAATAGAAAGACTTGATTTTTGAGATGCACTGACAAAAGGAGCAACCATTTCATTCACATAAGTCTCAAAAATACTACTTTGTGTTACAAATGATATCAAAGCCTCTAAATTCTGTTTATCCAAAGTTGCCGGAATAAATGTTTCATTAATTTTTGTAAAGTTTTCAATTAAATGAAGTGTTTCTTGAATATCTAAAAGTGAAATTTTAAAAAAAGCAGGCGCATCATGATGCGTATATTCTTTTTTAATGGATGCCATCAATGTATCTACAAGCATCTTTTCCATATCCATCACTCTTCACCCTCCTTATATCCATGTGTTATCCACATAAACATGGTCAATATTAAACTTATAAAAGCAGTCACTAAAAGTGCTTCACCTATATTAGGATACCCTTTTATATAACAAAGTATAGAAAAAATAAATGTCGTCAATAAAACCATACCTAAATAAACCTTCGTTTTATATGCGCCCATATGATAAAAAGTGTAATAAGAAAAGTAATAAAAAACAACCATCGATGTTAAAAATGCTACCACTCTTACCCCCTCTTTTCCTTTTATTATTTTATCATTTTCCATTTTAAAAAGATAGTTAAGTATATCATCAATAAATAAAAAAACCATGATTCCTCATGGTAACAAGTAAATGGTGACTCGTACGGGATTCGAACCCGTGAGTGCATGCGTGAAAGGCATGTGAGTTAACCGTTTCTCCAACGAGCCACTGGCGCTTGAAGTAGGACTCGAACCTACGACCGATCGGTTAACAGCCGATTGCTCTACCAACTGAGCTATTCAAGCATGGAGCGGATGATGGGAATCGAACCCACGTAGTCAGCTTGGAAGGCTGAAGTTCTACCATTGAACTACATCCGCAAGAATGGTGCCCAGGGCCGGAATCGAACCGGCACGGATTTTAAGGTCCGCAGGATTTTAAGTCCTGTGCGTCTACCAGTTTCGCCACCTGGGCAATATATAAAAAAATGGTGACCCGCAGGCGATTCGAACGCCTGACCCTTTGATTAAAAGTCAAATGCTCTACCAGCTGAGCTAGCGGGTCA
>CANPGX010000216.1 GCA_947573745.1 uncultured Erysipelotrichaceae bacterium
ATCTTTCGCTAACTGTGTGAGTTGTTCTACTTTATCCACATTTTCTTTTAAAGTATGATGCACTAATTGATCTATTTGAGCTATCCCTTCTTCATCAAAACGCATTAATCCCTCCATGAGTTGATCACTGCCTTGACATAAAGATGATGCCGCCGTTTTAAGTTGGCCACTCGCTTTCAATAAAGTACCCGAAGCTACTTGCATCTGTGACATACCATCCATCAACTGATAAGAACCTGCCAACAACGTTTGACTGCCTTGTTTAATAGCCCCAACAGCTTGAGTATATTGCCCAATACCATCATAAAAAGATTGATAAGTTTCTAATTGAATCAAGAGTTGGTAAACCTGCATATAGGCAGATGTATCACTACCACTTGTATTTTGGGTTACTAATGCCTCAATTTGGTGTTGAATGGCTTCAGATTGCATCATATCTTGAACTTTAGTCGCTATCAATGTTTGATAACTTGGATCACGTTTTGCTTGTGCAACATATGCATCATATTGTCCATTTTGTTTCAAATTCTCTAAATAAGCTTGATATTGTGTCTCTAATAACTGTTGACCCGTCGCCTGATCACGAATAAAAGTTTCAGCTTCTGATGAATTCATCATAGGAATGCCTTGGGTTTGTAAGTCACCTGCGACAATATGCTCAATCAATGTTTGTTGTACAGAGATTTTAATTTGGTCATTGACTTGTTGATGGATCAAAAGATCAGCTTGCTTTTCTACTTCTTTGACAACTTCTGCTTTGATAGTTTCTGTCACTTGATATGTGGCTGCATTAGAAATCTGAATAAGGACATTCTTAAGCACCTCATGATAGTTTGCAATACTTAAATCATCTATGTCCAAGCCAGCATTCTTTAATTGTGTACTTGCTGTCGCAAGCAATGCCTCAAAGGTCTGTTTGGCGCCATCTTTCAATAAATCACTTTGTTGATCTAATTGACTTAAAGCATCATAAAGTGTTTGTGCTCCCTCATTTAAATCCATAGATCCTTGATATGCTGAATCAAAACCGACTTTAAAATCTTGTAAGCCTTGATCAAACAAAGTATATTGATTAGAAAAAGTATGAACACCTTGTTGTAGTTTTTCTCCACCATCTTCTATTTGATGATAGGAACTGACCAATTGATCGACCAAAGAATAGCCTTCATCCATACGATCAAAGACATCTAAATTTTCTTCCGATAATAATGATGATGTTGCTATAGATAAAATAGGAGCTAATTCAAAACAATCTGTATCATATTGAATCACGATATCATCAAAACCATCTAAAGCTGATAAATTTCCCATACTTTCCTGTAATCCTGGAGTGGCTAAAGCAATGATGATATATTGCGAACCATTGCTAACGACCTTTCCATGATTTACACTGACTTGATGATGAGTATCCGTTGATAAAAGGGTTCCTGTCGTCACTACAAACGGCACATAGAGATCTCCTTGTTTTTCAAGATTTGTATAATGAATATGAATTGTGACATGTCCTTTTTTCCCTAACATATCTTCGATAGAATAAGATTTACCATCCAATTCATAAGTGATTTCTGTTGAAATAGGTAATGATTTTTCCGTTTCTCCTTGATAATAAATATCATTTCCTTCACTTTTCCAAGTAATCTTTTCCCCATTTTGTTGAAAAGTTTCTTCACCATTAACATTCATAATCTGAGATAAAATGGTGACATCTTCTAAAACATCTTCCCCTTCATTGACTAAATGTTCCATCACCATCGTCTTCTGTTCACTACCATCAGGATTTAATTTTGTATAAACAGTCTCATCTTTGGAATACGCCCATACAGGAGTACACTGCATGATGAGCATACATAAGATCAAACTCATCGATAATATCCATTTCTTCTTTTTCATATCTATTCTTCCTCCATAATGACTTCTTTTGTCTTAAAAAATAATTGATCAAATACTAAGAGTAATGATGGAATCAATACGATCACAACCACCATTGAAATCAACGCTCCTCGTGACATCAGCGTACATAAAGAAGCAATCATATTTAATTTTGAAATCAGACCTACACCAAATGTCGCAGCAAAAAAGGACATCGCTGAAACAAAGATGGAATCAACTGATTGACTCAATGCCTCTTTCATAGCTAAAAGTTTTTCAACGCCTAGATTTCTTTGTTCTAAATATTTAGTTGTCAATAAAATAGCATAGTCTATCGTCGCTCCTAGTTGTATCGTTCCTATAACAATAGAAGCTACAAAAGGCAAAGTGTTTCCCGAATAATAAGCGATAGACATATTGACAAAAATAGCAAATTCAATTCCTGCTACCAATAAGATTGGCAACCATACCGATTTTAAAACCAACAACATGATGATAAAGATAACTCCCATAGAAGCTATGCTTACACTTTGAAAATCTTCATTAGCAATACTTACTAAATCCTTCATACAAGGACCTTCTCCAGCTAAAATCGCATGTTCATCATAAGATTTTACAATACGATTTACCTCATCAATTTGCACATTCAATGCATCAGTTGCCACCTCATCATCTGAATTGACCAGAATCATTTTATATTGATCACTTTCAAAAATAGATTTGATATCCTCTGACATCATATCCTCAGGAATCGCCAATTGTGATAATTGTGAAGGCGATAATACCAGACTGATGCCCTCAACATGTTCAATCTCATCAATCATTTGCTGAATCGTATTGTTTTTCATATTTTTATCAATCAAGATGACTTCAGAAGAGACGATGTTAAAATGCTCTCTTAATGCTTGATTAGCTTGACAACTCATAAGATCTT
>CANPGX010000217.1 GCA_947573745.1 uncultured Erysipelotrichaceae bacterium
CCTACGACCGATCGGTTAACAGCCGATTGCTCTACCAACTGAGCTATTCAAGCATAGATAACACCATTAAATGCTTTTTAATATTAGCATATCGTTTTAGAATATGCAATGGTTTTTTAATTTTTTATTATAGGAATTAAAAAAAGTTAGGATTATCTTGGGATAAAGTTGAGGCGATTTTTAAGGATTAGGATGCTAAAATGATAGTGTGTTCTTTTGAAAAAAAGGAGGGATAGCAGTTGGTACGAATGATATTATGCATATTGAGTGCATTGTTGATATCTGGTTAGGCACAGTGAATGAACTGTGTTTTTTTAATGCTTAAATCATATGGATATGGAGGTCATAAAGATGATGAATCGTGTATGTTTTATTGGAAGGATCACGCATGAATTGATATTAAAGGAGATGACAGAAACTGGGATAGAAGTCGTCAATTTTACTTTAGCTCAAGATAAACGAGGAAGATATCAGGATCATGCCACTTTTATTCGCTGTGTTGCTTGGGATAAATTGGCAAAGAATTTATGTCAATATTGTAAACAAGGCTCCCTCGTAGCCATAGAAGGATACTTACAATCCCGACAATATCAAAATCAAGAAGGAAAGGTTATGTATGTTGTGGAAGTTGTTTGTGATATGATTCAATATCTCGATAAAAAGTTAAAAGAAGATAGTGAAGCGCATCATTAAATCAATTTCAAAAATTATATTTTTTTAAATGTGAGGTAAAAAATGAAATTAAAAAGATGGATGAAACTTTTATTAGGACTATTTTCAATAAGTATAGGGTTCACATTAGTACCTATGTGTCCTTTATCTGCTTATCAAGAGATAGGGGAGGCTGTTTCTAGAGAAGAACATGATACACATTTTAGCTCAGGATGGATGTCACAAAGTAGTGGACATGGTGTGTTTTATATGAATGGAGACTTAGTTTATTGTATAGAACCTTATGTTTATTTTAATCAGGATGCACGTTATCATATGACCCATGATTATCCTCATATACAAAAAGATGATCAAATAACGCATTTTGAAAGTTTAACACAAGAAGAAAATCATTTATTAGGCTTGCTATCGCATTATGGTTATGGTTATCAAGATGATGTCATAGATCATACAGATTGGCGATGGTATTTTATTACACAAGCTTGTATATGGTATACATTATCGCATCAATGGGAGAGATCTATTGTTTATGAAGATCAGTGTTCTTTAGAACCAGAGATGGAGGCATTATGGAATCTAGCTACCCACTATATGCGTGATATTCCTTCTTTTGATGGTCAGGAAATCACATTAAATGTTGGCGAGAGTATCACTTTAACAGATGAAAATCATGTTCTTCAAAGGTTTCAAATAGAAATCACAGATGGTTTTGAGGTAACTAAAAATGGATCTGAACTCACCATCAAGGCAACGCAACAATCTCCTGATATAGGCTGTATTGAATTGGTTAATCATGCAAACAAATCTTTACAAAATGGCTTGAGTATATTTTATGTCTGGTCATCATCGAATCATCAGGCAGCATATCAAACTTGTGCTAAACCCATTTATAATGGGCAATCTGCTCATATGAGCATTTTAGTTAAAGTCAATCAATTAGGTTCACTGAAAATTATTAAAGAGGATGATGAACATGATCATTTCCCCTTACCGAATGCCTCATTTGAAATTACTGGACCTAATCACTATTGTCAAACACAGATGACACAAGAGGATGGAACGATTACTTTAATAGATTTAGTACCAGGAAAATATACCATCAAGGAAAAACACGCTCCTTTTGGATATTTAATAGATTCAAAGGTTTATGAAGTAGATGTTGTAGCGGGCAAAGAAGTTGCCTTAGCCATTCAAAATCGTCAACCTACAGGTGCTATTCACCTTTGTAAAGAAGATCAAGAAACAAAAAAACAAGCACAAGGAGATGCGACATTAGCTGGGGCACAGTATAGGCTTTATGCCAAAGAGGATATTTGGGATGCTTCACATACACAGCGTTTTTATGAAAAGGATGAAGTCGTTCATGTTTTTGAAACGGATATTCAAGGAGACTGTTTGGCAAAAGAAGGTTTACCTCTTGGAAACTATTATCTTAAAGAAATAAAGGCACCAGAAGGCTATGTATTAGACACACAAATTTATGATATTTCTTTAGACTATCGAGATCAAAAGACAGATGTGATATGGCAAAATTTAGTTTGTCAAGATCGTATCAAAAAACAAGCCTTTCAGATCATTAAAATTTGTCAACAGAATGACGGGAAAGTAGAATTATTAGCGGGAGCACAATTTACGGTCAAATTAGCTAGTGATGTTGAAAAAAATGGATGGGAAAAGGCTGCGGTTTACGACGTTCTCACGTCTGATGAGAAGGGTTATGCCTGTTCGAAAGAATTGCCTTATGGACGTTATATTGTTAAAGAAACAAGGGTACCGGAAAACTATTATCCAGTAGATGATTTTTTTATAGATATTGATGAAGATTCGAGAGAACCTCAAACATGGAGGATTCTAAATGATATGGCTTTTGAAGCGATGATTCAATTAGTTAAGGTTGATAAAGAAACAGGTAAAACAGTACATATTGCAGGAACAACGTTTAAAATTAAGAATTTGGATACTGGAGAGTATGTTGGGAAATGGTCTTGGTATCCTCATCCACAATATATAACGGAATTTGTGACTGATGATACGGGGATGGTCACTTTACCCGAGACTCTTGAATATGGACATTATCAGTTAGAGGAGGTTAAAGCACCTTATGGATATCATTTAGATG
>CANPGX010000218.1 GCA_947573745.1 uncultured Erysipelotrichaceae bacterium
GAAGTCATGATGATGGATGATCTTGCCCATATTTTAAATCGTAGAGATTTATCTGCCAATGATACTTTTAAGATGTTAAAGGGAATTGTTGACAGTTATGAACAAACAGCTATGGACATCACACGTTTTGGACTAGATGAAACAATCGCTAAACAAGAAAAAGCCTATGTTCATCAATTAGGAACACAAGTCATTGAACGCTTTGTGACGATGCATGAACATCAACTTGTTGAAACATTAGAAGTACATCCAGAAAGAGAGCGTCGTTTTAAACGTTTATTTGTAGGACCTATTAGGGATTTAGATGACTATATTGCCAAAGATCCAAAGAACGAAGTTATCTTGGAAAAATTTAATCAAGATCACCCAAATCTAGGCTTTGCAATTCATTCATTACAATCTTTAGTTCCTCATTTTCTAGATGGTCAACATACACTGCAAGAAGTGGCGGATGCAATGTTTATTGAGACAGAAAAGCATCAAGAAGAACTTATTGTCGATTTTGTCGAGCTCTTGGCACAATTGGATTTAGTAAAAGAAGTTTAATGAAAGTAGCAGTATCTTTTATAGATGCTGCTTTTTTATTTATACCATGACAATTTAAAATGTTCGAAAATTATTTGTAATGGAATCGCATTCATTATATAATAAAATAAAGGGAGGCACGGTTTTATGAAAAAATGTATTTATGTCTTATTGTTAGGTTTTCTATTTTTGGTGGGATGTCAAAACAAGGAAGATACAGAAAAAATGGCCTTCCATTTTCTCGAACAATATTATACGATTGATGAAAGTTGGCTCAATGATTATCATATGTTAGTGAATGATCTTCATATGTCATCTGAAACTTATGGAGAGAAATTACTTGAACTTTTAAAGACATCAGTTCCTGATGATATCAGTGATCGCTTTATGGAAAATTATGTTAATAGTAGAGAGTATATGATTTTACCAGACTATTTATTAGACCATGATTTAAAATCTATGGGGATTGAGAAATTTGATATAGAAGTACTTGATCAAGAGGATGATAAAGTATCTTATCGTTATAAAACCAATATAGGTGTAGAAGTAGAAGGCATTGTTTATTTAGAAAAGATAGATCAAAAATATCAAGTGGTAAAACACAGGTATACAATTTATCCTAAGTAAAAAAACAAAGTTACATAGCTATAAAACGCTAGATAGGTTCATTGTTGTGAAACTTATTTTATCTCATAAATAATCAAAGCCAAGAGTATCTTATAGTATTCTTGGCTATTTTTTATTAAGAATATATTTTAAAATCTAATCATAGATTGATAAAAGTTTTTCTGACTTTTTTTCAAAAAATGTTATAGAAGGCGACTTAATATCTGGATTTAAGAGACGAATACCATCACGATCTAATAAGATGATATATGATTGAAATATATTATCTTGTATTAAGAGTACTTGCTCATCTATTTTTAAAAAAGTGCTGATATTTTCTGTTTCTTTTGTTTGATCTAAATAAGTCATGGTTTGTTGATTTTCATCAATGATGATATAAGTCATTTTTGAGTTAGGATCTTGATAAGTCCCTTGAAAACCATAAGGTATTTTTTCTTTAACGTGATTATTTTGATTTAAGAGAAATCCTATCATTAAGATAAATAGACAGCATAGCCCTACATTCAATATCTTTTTTATCATTTGAAAATCCTCTTGACTCTCCTAAATTAAAGATATCATAAATTTAAAGAAAAATGTATAAGTTTATTTTTCATAATATTTAATTAATCTTTCTTTGTTAAAATTGCATTCATTTTTGTTATAATGAAATAAAGAGGAGAGGATTCTGATGTACTTATAAAATAGGCATAACATATATGCTGCTATATTATGAATTTATTTTGACGATTTATCAGGCGTTTTATTGACCATGACAAACTATTGAATGATTGAGAGGGTGTTGTTATGGATACTGATGGGAAGTATGATGTCATCATTGACGGAAAGGATATTCCTGGAACAATTTATTCATTTCAGGTAGATTAAAATATGAAAAAGATTCTATGGGTAGTGCTATGCTGTTTATTGGTAGGATGTCAAAAATCTATTGATCCTAAAGTTGAAGAAATGTTCTCTTCAATTTCTGCAGATCGTGTCGAATTCTACTATGAAGATCACCAAACTATAGAAGATACGCAATACTATCACGATTTACTAGAAACCAAACAATATACACAATTAATGAAAGCAATGTATGAAAATCAAGTAAAGTTTGTAGAGGTTACTCAAAATAAAGGAGAATATACTTTTCATACATATAAAAGTGTATATGAAGGGACTTTGTCAGTGATAGAAATGAAAGCCTATTTAGATGATTTAAGTGATCCATCTGCATCAGGACAGTTTCTCTATTCATCCAATCCATCATTAGTGATGAATGGTGTTCATGGATGCACTGTGAAAAAGACTAAAGATGGTTATGAAATCAAGTTTAGTTATCGTATGGAATATTTAGAAAAGGATTGGCATGAGAACTATTTTGATCAATATATGATAAAAGACAAAGATATCTAAACTGAATCTTAAAAGTAATAGCTTTTGATAAAAAGAATGTTACCTGTTATAAAGAAGGGACATTCTTTTTTTAAGGATATAAAAACCTCATTTCTGTGTTTAAGAAATGAGGTTGATATTCATCTTATAAAATGAATTTTTTAAATGAATAAAATCGTTAAGATACCTACGGTAAAGCAATAGATAGAGAAATAATTTAATTGATGTTTGTCCATGATCTT
>CANPGX010000219.1 GCA_947573745.1 uncultured Erysipelotrichaceae bacterium
TAGATAGCTATGCGTCTTTTTCAGATTATCAATTTTATGTTTATGATTATAGCCAGCATTTACTTTATGGTAATATGAAGAATTATGCTTTACCTGATATATTGTCGCAAGACTCTTTTTCTGTTCCAGGAGAATATGTTGGGGTTTATCGTCGAATTGGTAATGATCTTGTTTTTGTTAATAATATTATTTTAGAAGAGGGACAAAAGTATAGTGTTATCTTAAAAAAGAATGTGACAACACAAGAAAATCTCTTTTTAGAATCAGCTTTTTTAGTTATTTGCGGAGTTTTTTTGACCGGAAGTATTGTCTTTTTAATTATTTCCGATTTTATTACAAAGCCAATTACACGTTTAATTGGGGCAACCCATGAGATTTCTAAAGGAAATTATAATGTGCGTATTCATTATTCAGGTAATGATGAGATTGCTCAATTAAATAGAAGTTTTAATCAAATGGCACAACAATTAGCTAAAACAGAGGAGACACGACAACAATTTATTTCCGATGTTTCTCATGAGTTTCAAACACCATTAACAGCCATTCAAGGCTTTGCAACCATTTTAAAAACGGAACAATTACCGGAACCACAACGACAAAAATATGCAGATATTATTTTGTTTCAAAGTAAGCGATTATCTACTTTAGCTAAGAATATGCTTCAATTAACAGTTCTTGATCGTGAGGATACAAAAATGGTTTTTGAAGAATATTCATTATCAGATCAATTAAACCGTGTTATTTCGACACAGACACCTTTAGCAAAAGAAAAAGGTATTGATATTGAAACAGTTTTCCCTAAAAAAGAAGTTTTATGGGTGGGAGATGAAAATCGTATGGAACAAGTTTGGATCAATTTAATTAATAATGCGATTAAATATACCGATGAAAATGGTGTTGTTACTGTGACTTTGAAAAAGACGATGAAAGAAGTAGAAGTGGTTGTAGAAGATACAGGTGTAGGAATGTCTAGCATTGTTGTTAGTCATATTTTTGAGCGCTTTTACCGCGAAGATAAAGCACGTTCTGTAGAAGGAAATGGATTAGGTTTATCGATTGTTAAAAAGATTATCGATTTACACCATGGTCATATTGAAGTGAAGAGCCAAGAAGAGGTTGGCAGTGTCTTTATAGTGAAATTACCGGTGGAGAAAACATCTTTTAATCTAAAAAGCAAATTTAACATTTAAATTTGTTAGATAATCGTGATATAATAGGAATAATTTGCGAGGAGTGATGGCATGTATCTTAAACGAATTATTTTAGATGGATTCAAATCTTTTGCTGACAAATCAAGTGTTGAATTTTTACCAGGTATTACGGGTATTGTAGGACCTAATGGTTGTGGTAAAAGTAATATTTCAGATGCTGTACGTTGGGTTTTAGGTGAACAATCGGTAAAATCATTACGTGGTTCTAATATGAGTGACGTTATTTTTGCTGGAAGTGAGGATAGAAAAGCACAAAATGTTGCTGAAGTCACTTTAGTTTTTGATAATAGTGATCGTTATATGGCGATGGATTATAATGAAATTGAGATTACACGTCGACTTTATCGTGATGGTCATGAAGCTGAGTATTTGATTAATCAAGAAAATGTACGATTAAAAGATGTCATGGATCTTATTATGGATACTGGGCTAGGAAAAGATTCTTTATCCATTATCTCCCAAGGGAATATATCTTCTTTTGCTGACAGCAAGCCAGAAGCAAGACGCGCTATTTTTGAAGAGGCAGCAGGTGTTTCTAAATATAAAAGACGTAAGATAGAATCCTTAAGAAAATTGGAGCGTACAACAGATAATTTAAATCGTATTTTAGATATTGTCAATGAATTGGAACATCGTTTGGCACCTTTAAAACGTCAAAAAGATAAAGCTGAACGTTATCTTGAACTTAAAGAGCAATTAAAATCCATTGAAGTCAATGTTCTTGTGAAAGAGATCAAGACAACCAAAGAGAAACTCTTGGACTTAGAAAAAACAATAGAGCAGTTACAATATGAAGAAGTTGCCAAAGATGGTGATATTGTTGTTTTGGAACAAAATAATGATGATATTAAAGCTAAGATGCTTCTTTTAGATAATGAAGTGAATGAACTTCAAGGAAAATTAATGGAGACCATGAATCAAGTTTCTCAACTAGAAACAAGAAAAGTGGAAGTAGATCAAAAAAGAAAGTTTATTTTAGAAAATGAAGGAAAAGAAAATCTTTCTTTGCGTATTGAAAGTTTAAAAGCGATTGTGAAGGATTCTATTTTAGAGTATAACGATCGTTTAGAACGTTTTGAGCAAATGAAAAAAGAAGTTTCCACTTTAAGACAAGGACTTCAACGTCTCGAAGAAGATATGCAGCAAACAAAGGCTCATTTAGATGCTACTCACTTATCTTTGAACGAGGCAAGATCACGTAAAAATATGTTGGTTGATTTGGTTGAAAATCATCAGCGTTATGCTAGTGGTGTGAGAGCTATTATCCATGCTAGAAAATCTCTTTCTGGATATGTAGGTGTTCTTGGTGAACTCATTCATATACAAAAGGATTATGAAATTGCTATTACGACAGCCTTAGGAAGTGCTATGCAATTCATCATTATGGAAAATGAAGCTGGTGCTAGGCAGGCTATTTCTTTTTTAAGAAAAAATCAAGCAGGTAGAGCGACATTTTTACCTTTGACGACCATGCAAGCCAGAAAAGTGAGAGATGAACATCTGCTAGTTTTGAAAGATACAGAGGGTTATTTAGGACTAGGAGATGACTTTATTGA
>CANPGX010000220.1 GCA_947573745.1 uncultured Erysipelotrichaceae bacterium
TCTTTCTATAAAGCGTGAAAATATCATTAGAAGCGGCGTTTGATGGTTGTGAAGATATAAATGCTTCCAAATCAAAATCAACTTTTTTTGTAAGTGGTTTTAATCTTGTAGTTTTAATTTTGATTTCATTTGTTGTATCAGAAGGTTCATCAAATAGTTTTACACAGTAAGTCTTCTTTTTCCCTTCAGGCATGATTCCCCATATCCATGCTGTTGTGGCTAATTTTTTAGCTTCCTCGCTTAAAGTCTCAAAATCCATAAGACGAGGATTTCTCCTTACTCTTCCCATTACTTGTTCATCTAATTGATCGCTTTGAGTATAGCGTACTTGATATAGCATACAAGCCCTAGGGATATCCCATCCTTCTGAAATAACCATTTTAAAGATAATTACATCTATAGTAGATGTGTTTTCTTTTGCGTAATTTTTCCACTTAGCAACAGGCATTTTTTTAGCTTTAAAAACATCATTAGTATCACAATTTATATCCTTGTCAACAATAAGCATCCATTTTAGATCTTGGTGCTCAGCTTTTTGTAATTCAGGAAAAATTACATTATTTAACTCATAATCAGCCTTATCTTTATTTGATATTTGAATAATAAGGCATGGGTTAACACCTAAAAGATTTCTATACTCATGCTTTACTTCTTCAAATTTATTTAAAGCATCACCTATAGTATCTTCTTCATCACCCAATTCAACTCGTTTAATTAATGAAGCATTAACAGCTTCATCATCAGTTATTTCGACATCAGGATTTTGGCCTCTTCGCAAATTTGGAGTAGCAGAAAAATTAATTACTTTATCGAAATAAGCATCAGAAATCGAATCAAGATTATTAGTAGCTATGTGACATTCATCTTTAATTAGGATTATTCTTTTCTCTAAACCACCAAAAAAAGTGTTGTATGTCAAAGTATTTAAAAATGATTCCATTGCACCCTGCATTAGTTTTCCGCCACTTTTATATAAATCACGTGGCAATAAGTAAACATTAAAATTAGTAGGGATAAAAAGTCTCTCCTCACCAGCAATGTTCGTATTTATTAAATGTGATTTCAAGTTTGGAAAGTCACCTTTGCTAGAGTACTCTAAGAATTTATTATAGTTTTGTGTGGCTAAATCACCTTTAGATAGTGAAGATACCAAAAAAACAACATCATCATTTTCCTCTAATATTCTATTCATGAAATCAGCCATCATGTATGTTTTACCACTACCAGTTGGAGCTCTAAACGTTATCTCATCTAGTTCATCATATTTTTGAACAAACGAATCTACGGCTCTTTTTTGGAGTTCAATAACTTCATGCAACATAATTATTCCTCCATTCTACGCTTCCAGTCATCATCGCTTTCAATGATTGATTGTGTACCTTCAAAATTACTACAAACCCATGAAATTTTTTCTCGTAAAGAATGGAACTTTTCGTTGCCATATATTGTTTCATCAATAACATCGAACGGAGTACTTCCAGGAGTTTTTTCAAAATTTGCAACAGTCGCAATTTCACAAACTTCTAAATTATCACCATATGGCACAGTATTCTTTCTTGCTAAATCAAATTCTTTACTTCCATCATAACAAGAACCTGTCATTACTCTCTTTAGACGCTTACTAGTCACATCAACAACAACACCATTAGGAGTTGTATCAGTTATTTCGTTACTAGTACCTAGAATAAATTGACGTTTTCCTCCGTCCTTATTGAGTTCAAGTACTGCTTGACCGGTTGTACCTGAACCAGCAAAAAAGTCAAGAATTATTGCGTCTTCCTTAGAGCATACCATTTTAATTAATTCACTTAATAAAGCAGTTGGTTTAGGATTCTTAAATAATGTGCTTCCGTCATCAAAAATTCTATCAAGTTCTTTTTTACCATTATCATTTGAATATTTATTGTCTAAGAAAGATAATGTTGTATATGATTTTGTAGCATCAATTATTTCAAGTTCATTTTTACCATTTCTTTTTCTGCATTTTAGATAAGACTTGGTATAAATTCTGTCATTTTTAATGACGAAAATTCCTTGCTCTTTTCCCCATTCAACTGCACTCTTTGACCATCTCCAAACCCAGTCAGTAACGCCATGCTTGCCTGAATGTCTCTCACGCATTCCTTCTTTAGATCCTCCAGGATAAAATTTTCTTCCTTCCAATTCAATTTCAAAATCCATAGTAGTACTATATTGAAGAGAATTATAGTCTAATGTTTGAGTCAAGGCATATTTCCCTCTTGTTTCAACAAATTCGTCTTCATATTTATACTTATCTAAATCTGTCTTTTCTTCCTGACTAAACTTGATATCAGTTGAAAGAGTATAAGCAATAACATAGTCATTATTCTTAGCTATAGTTTGAGTAGATTTACCACCTTTTTTAGTGATTCTAGAGACATTTAACAAAAATCCATTTTCTCCAAAAATCTCATCCATCAAGCACTTAACATATGCTTGATTTCTATCATCAATACTTACAAATATAACACCTTCAGATGAAAGTAATTGCTTAGCAAGAAATAAACGTGGATAAAGCATAGACAGTAAATTATCTCTTGTTAATGTATTATCATAATTAGTTTGAGCAAATTCACCCATACTGTCTTTACCATAAGGAGGATCAATATAAATAACATCAATTCGTCCTCTATGAGAAATCAATAAATTTAGTAAACAATCGTAATTATCTCCAACATATAGTTTATGAGTTATAGCATCATCACTAGTTTTAAAGCTTAAATCAGAATTTTTTTTAAG
>CANPGX010000221.1 GCA_947573745.1 uncultured Erysipelotrichaceae bacterium
TTTTTGTGTTTCAAGTTGATAACCACAATGATGCTTTTCAAGTGAATCAATGACCTTAGAAACACACTCTTTTGAAAGACTTTCTCTAAAAATCACCTGTTGATTCGTTTCAACAATCGCTCCGGCACACTGAATATAACCATCAAAACCAATATTTTTCATATCATCAAAAATATAAGCAGGCGGTCTCCCTGTACAAATAAAGACTTTATGCCCTAAAGAACGTGCTTTTCGAATCGCTTCAACGCTTGATGGACGTATTTCATGGTCTTTACCAATGAGCGTGCCATCGACATCAATAAAAATAAACTGTTGTTTCATAGATGATCCTCACTTTCAATTAATTGCATTATAAAGAGATGTATCCATAAAGTCAACGCTTCTTCTATACTGTAAAATATGATATCATTCAATAAAGGAGGTTAACTATGAAAATTATTGAAGCTAATTTGACACATACAACGATTGTGTATCACTTTATGAATCTTTTAGAAAATACGCAATTTGATTTTGCCACATTTAAACAAGTCTATCATCGCTTACTTAAAGATGAGCAGCATTTTCTTTATATCGCCTTTAAAGAAGAGACTCCTTTAGGTTTTATTCACTTAGAAACACGTTATCAACTGCATCACAACGGAAAGACAGCTGAAATCGTGGAACTAATTGTCGATGAAAAATATCGTTGTCTTGGTATTGGTGCAACATTATTCCATCATGCAATAGAAAAAGCCACACAACAACAATGTCTTCAAATAGAACTCAGTTCTAGTCTATGGCGCAAACAAGCACACCAGTTCTATGAACGAGAAGGTATGAGAAAAGATCATTATAATTTTACATTACCATTAAAAAAAGAAGTTGGTACTTCATAGTATCAACTTCTTATTCATTTTCTGGTGTTACTTCGCCACCAATAGATTCTGCACCTTCTAAATCAAGGATTTCATTAGCCATGATCGTATGAATGTATCCAGAACATTTTTCGACAGATTTTTCATCAGGAATCATCACATATAATTCTTGATGTGGGTAAGAAAAAGTATATTCGCTACCATCAAAGCCGGAAACTTGACAAGATAAAAATTCCCATGATGCCATCGTTCTGATTTGCTTTTGTACAAGCTGCTTCAATTGTCTTGACGTCATGCTTGTTTCAAAGCAACCTTCTAAAGCTTCTAATAAAGAAGCATAGTTCGTAATGATCGCAGGAGATAAAATCTTTTTAACGACTGCTTTTAAGACAGTTTGTTGGTTTCTGACTCTTTGGTTATCTCCATCCGGATAAGCATAACGCTCTCTGGCAAAGGCCAAGGCCAAGTCACCATTCATATGTTGCCAACCTTCAACGACACGCGCTTCTTTTCTTGAATCAGGAATAAATGCTCGATCTGAATAAACCTCGATTCCACCTATCGCTTCAATGATATCGACCACTGAAGTGAAGTTAACCTTGACATAATAATCAATATCTATATCAAATAAATTCTCTAAGGCCTTCATACTTTCACTGACACCATAGTTTCCAGCATGGGTCAACTTATCTTTTTGCCCTTTTGAAGGTAACATCACATAATAATCACGAGGAATACTGGTCAATAGAACCTGATGTGTGATTGGATTGACTGTCACCAACATATTGACATCACAATTTCTTACTTCCGATACTCTTCCATACTGATCGATACCACTGATGAAAACAGTAAAAGGTTCGCTGACCGTGCTCCCTGGTTCAACCCCTTCACTAACTTTGACAACACGTTCAATTTGCCAAATGATCTTTGTATCTTTTTCAAGGTCTTTATCTTCTAATGTCAATAAAGAACGTTGTGATTCATTTATCACAATCGCTGAAACTTTCTTATCATATAGAGCCAAAACAAGATCATCGATCGTATCATATAAGACTTCTTGTGCATTTTGTTTTTTAAGGCTTTTTAATTGTTGTTTAAAGTAAGTATTATTTTCTTCATCACGACTCATAAAGCCAATCTGTTTATTTTTAAGATCTTCAATAGAATCAATATGAGCATCTTTTAAAACTACAACTGATAAAGTATAAAATTCTTCATCTGCACCACTGACAGAAGAAATCAAACGATCACTTTTTAATACCGCAATATTTGTCACTAACAACACAATAGTGAGTATTAAACTCATTAGTCTTGAAGATAATTTGTACTTTTTGATGGCCAATGCAAAAGGAATGATCCATAAAACCACCAACACACCCACAAATCCTACAAAATAATGCATGGGTAAAATGTCTAATTGTTTAACGCCTACCGCAAATAAGATCGTAATCAATGCCTGAACAATAAAAATACATTGACTATCTACGACGATCTTTCTTAGTAATGACTTTTTACCTGATTTTTCCATGAACTTCTCACTCCTTTGACATATTGCTTCATTATACTAGCACAATCAAAAACTTTTGACAATGAAAATAAGAACTCTTCTGTCTATCCTAAATATTCTGATATTCGCGGTAATCTTTTTCTAAATCAACAATGACACCCTCATGTTGATAAATCAAATGTGAGCCTGCCTTAGGAATATCCATGTAATCTTTCCCATAAGATTGAATCAAGTATTCATCATCATGTTCAGGTATTCTAACCATAATATTTTCAAAGGGCACCATCTTTCCTTGACCAAACATAGCACGATCATAAATCGTATTAATTGTCTCATATCCTTCTAAATCAATGAAAAGGGAACCTTTCTGATCTGCAAAATAAGATCTTAGT
>CANPGX010000222.1 GCA_947573745.1 uncultured Erysipelotrichaceae bacterium
ACAAGACGTGTTTTAGATCGTATTATCGGTTTTAAACTATCAAAGCTACTTCAACGAAAGATTAAGTCTAAATCAGCTGGACGTGTACAATCGGTAGCTTTAAAATTAATTGTTGATCGTGAACGTGAGATTGAAGCTTTTGTACCTGAAGAATATTGGGATATCAAGGCACGTTTTAAAAAAGATGATATAGAATTTGAAGCAGAGCTGGCGAAACGTAAAAATCATAAAGTTAAAATTTCCAATGAGGAAGAAGCAAAAACTATCTATGAGCAATTATCTCGTACATTTGAAGTTACGGATATTAAAAAGCAAGATAAAAAAAGAGAGTCCAAAGCACCTTTTATTACTTCTTCATTGCAACAGGAAGCCATTAATAAACTAGGGTTTACAGCTAAAAAGACCATGTCTGTTGCTCAAAAGCTTTATGAAGGGATAGCTTTAGAGGATGAAACAGTGGGGTTAATTACGTATATGAGAACGGATTCTATTCGATTCTCTAACGTTTTTATAGAAGAAGCTAAAACCTATATTGAAGATCAATATGGTAAAAATTACTTAGGTAAGGTTAAAGTCAGTAAGAAAACTGACAATGTTCAAGATGCTCATGAAGCGATTCGTCCAACAAGTATCACAAGACATCCAGATAAAATTAAAAAATATTTGACAAAAGATGAATATCAACTTTATCGATTGATTTATTGTCGTGCATTGGCTTCTTTAATGAGTAGTGCGATTTATACGTCAACCAATGTTGTTTTAAGAAATGGCGATTTTGAATTCAAAGCCAATGGTAGTGTTAAAAAGTTTGATGGTTATCTTA
Organism: uncultured Erysipelotrichaceae bacterium; assembly: GCA_947573745.1. GTDB lineage: Bacteria > Bacillota_I > Bacilli_A > Erysipelotrichales > Coprobacillaceae > CANPGX01. Next base: position 824 of record CANPGX010000222.1, read on the forward strand.
AGGTTTATCAGGACTATGAGCAAAGTACTCAAGAATTATTACCAGAATTAGTGTGCCAAGAGTTATTGGAAAGTTTATCTATTTCTAAAAATCAACACTTTACTAAACCCCCTGCACGCTACAGTGAAGCACGATTAATCAAAGAGATGGAAGAATTAGGCATTGGACGTCCTAGTACCTATGCTAGTACGATTGATACCATTGTTACACGTGGTTATGTTGAAGTGAAAAGTAAGACTTTATTTCCTACTGAAACAGGAACGATCACTTCAGATAAGCTTCAAGAATATTTCAATAGTATTATCAATGTTGAATATACTGCTTCTATGGAAAAAGAACTAGATGAAATTGCTGAAGGTGAAGACGATTATGTCCATGCTTTGCGTACATTTGTCGATACCTTTGATCCTTTATTAGAAAAGGCTTATCAGAATATGGAAAAGATTGAACCTAAAAAAACCGGTGAATTATGTCCAGAATGTGGTCACGAATTAGTTGAACGTAAGGGGAGATATGGCACATTTATTGCTTGTAGTCATTATCCAGAGTGTAAATATGTGAAAAAAACACAAGAGGAAGTAGAATACACAGGTGAAAATTGTCCAAAATGTGGTAGCCCAATGGTGTTTAAAATGGGACGATATGGTCGTTTTGAAGCATGTAGCCACTATCCAGAATGCAAGTATATAAAATCACAGAAAAAAGAAAAAAAAGAAGATGTCATCACTGATGAAGTATGTCCAAATTGTGGTAGCCCTGTCGTCATCAAAAAAGGACGATTTGGAGAATTTAAGGCTTGCAGTAATTATCCAAAATGTAAAACAATTATTAAGTAGAGTTTTTTCAACTCTACTTTTTTTCAAAGATATGGTATATTGGTGTAAAGGAGACGTGAGTATGGAAAATGTCGTTAATGTCATAGGTGCAGGTTTAGCAGGAGTAGAAGCAAGTATGCAACTTGCCCGTCGGAAGATCAAGGTTCGTTTATATGATATGAAGCCTCATAAAATGTCCCCAGCGCATCATCATGCTTATTTTGCTGAATTAGTTTGTTCTAATTCATTAAGAGCAGAAGGATTAGGAAATGCCGTGGGCGTATTAAAAGAAGAAATGCAATTATTAGATAGCATCGTGATTGAAGTGGCTAAAAAGCATCGTGTTCCTTCTGGAGGATCATTAGCTGTTGATCGTAGATTATTTGGTGCAGAGATCACAAATAGGATTTTAGAGAATCCTTATATAGAAGTCATATCGCAAGAAGTGACTAAAATTCCAGAAGGACCAACAATCATTGCGACGGGACCATTAACTTCTGAAGATTTATCAAAAAGTATCTTATCGTCTTTAGGAAGTGAATATTTTTATTTTTATGATGCTGCAGCACCGATTGTGACCAAAGAAAGCATTGATTTTTCTAAAGCATATTATAAGTCACGATATGATAAAGGAGAAAAAGATTATATCAATTGTCCGATGACAAAGGAGGAATTTGATCTTTTTTATGATACTTTGATGCATGCAGAAACGGTGAAACCTAAAGATTTTGAAGAAAAGTTTTTTGAAGGATGTATGCCTTTTGAAGAAATGGCAAGACGTGGTAAACAAACTTTATTATATGGCCCTATGAAGCCAGTGGGATTGGAATATCAAGGAAATAGACCTTATGCAGTAGTACAACTTAGACAAGATAATGCTGAGGGGACATTATATAATATTGTTGGTTTTCAAACACATCTTACTTGGCCTGAACAAAAGAAAGTACTTTCTTGTATTCCTGGATTAGAAAATGCCCATATTGTACGATATGGTGTCATGCATCGTAATACCTTTATTTGCTCACCTAAATATTTGAAGCCTACTTATCAAACACGTTTTAGAGAAGACTTATTTTTTGCCGGACAAATTACGGGTGTAGAAGGATATGTT
>CANPGX010000223.1 GCA_947573745.1 uncultured Erysipelotrichaceae bacterium
ATGATTTAATTTTTTTGAAACATGTTCCACTTTAATCATAATTTTTCTCTCCCTCTAAATCTTTTAAATAAGCATAGACCCAATCTATCGATACTGAAGCATGTTCCATCAAATCATAAGCTTGATGTAAACATGCTTTTAAAGCATCCAGTGATTTCTCATTTAAAATATCTTGTTCTCGCACATAGCTTCCTTTCCCCGCTAAAGAGTAAATATACCCTCTATCTTCTAATTCACGATAAACCTTTTGAATCGTATTTGGATTAACATGGAGAGAGCTTGAAAGCTCTCTTACTGAAGGCATTTTATCACCAGGGACATAAACACCTTTTAAAATATAATCAATAAACTGTTGAATAATTTGTTCATAAATGGGTTTCTTTGACTGATAATCAATATTCAATGTCCTCCCACCTTTCTATATGTCTTTTCTTTCCATCTTAAACCATGATACCACATAGCAAGCACTTCCTAAAAGAAGATAACTTATTTCTAGGATAAAAACAGGGATACTTTGATTCAAAATAAACTGATGGCCCCTTGCTACTAAATAATCCATATCTGCCGGCATCGATTGGAAAAGCCCGGTAAAAGAACCAATCATTTCAAAACCAGTACGATAACCTCCAGCATATTGACAGAAATGATGAAAGATAGCACTTAAATGATAATTGATATCTAACCAATATAAATGATATTGATGATACATCGTTTGGAAAGATGGACGATGCATACATAATAATCGTACAAAAGGTACAAAAGCAAAAATCATAAAGATCACCACCATCATGATCAAAAGCGCTGTTACCTTCTTTTTAACACATAATGATAACCATAATGAAACACCTCCAAAAACAAAGAGGATAAACAGGCCATACAATAAATAGCCTGGTATATACCATAACAATGTTTCTAATAAAGAACCATTGGCCCCCGAAAAACAAGTAAAAGAAGAAAATAAGAGTAATAATCCAGCAACATAATAAAGATAACTTCCTAAAAACATTCCTATCGTTTTCGCTAATAAAATTTCACTTCTGGATATCGGTTTAGAGACTAATAAACGTAAAGTCCCTTCATGAACCTCACTGGCAATTAATCCTGTCCCACTATTACTTAACAACAAGGTATACAAAAGACCTCCTAAGACCATAAAAATCACGATAGCTAAAAAAGCATGCTAGCAACGAAGCATACAATTCATATTTAAACGTATTTCTTGTTATCGATGCAATCAGATAACCTAACAATATCACAGTGATGATATAGCCTATCGTAATGATAGGTTTATACATACGTTTAATCGTATATTTAATGATTTCCTTCATGATCTTTTTCCTCCATCAATTGTTTGTATAATCCTTCCAACGTAATTTTTTCTTCTTCAAAAACATGTAATCTTAAATGATACTGATAACATAACGAAACAAGAAGATCTTTGAGAGCGTCCATCTGTTCGCTTTGAAGATGAACTTCCTGATTGAATGATAGTGAAGTCACTAAAGGATGATCTTGAAGTAATTGACAGAGCTTCTGATCATCACTGGTATGCACTTTAAGAACCCCTTGATGAAACATCTTCATCGCTTCTTCTTTAGGACGATCTAAAACTAACGTACCATGATTGATAATGACTACATGATAAATGACGGTCTCTAATTCGCTCAATACATGAGAACTGATTAAAACGGTCATATGATGTTGAGACACTAAACGACGTAAAGTATCTAAAATATCATAACGACTTTTAGGATCAAGATTCGCCGTAGGCTCATCTAAAAGAAGAATTTTAGGTTGATGAATCATAGCTTGTGCTAATCCGACTTTCTTTTTCATCCCCGTGGAAAACTTATAGACAAGATCATGTCGATGATCCCATAGATCAAATTCTTCTAACATCATCTTTGTTCTTTCTTTGGCCTCTTGTAATGACATATCACTTAATTGTGCCATATAAAGAAGATAATCTTCACAATTCATATCACGATAGAAATCAGGGAATTCTGGTGAATACCCTATCCACCGTTTGGCTTCTTTACTGCCTGCTTCATGTCCCATGATATAAGCCTTTCCTTCGGTCGGTCTCATTAAGCCCACAAGCAAAGACATGGTCGTACTTTTACCTGCTCCATTGGGACCAATAAAACCATAAATCTTACCTTCTTCAAAAGTAACACTTAAATGATTGACCGCCATAAAAGACCCAAAACGTTTTGTCAAAGATACCATTTCCATGACTTTATTTTCCATTTGACTCACCGCCTTTTTTAAATGGTAAATAAGGATTTATTTTTTGATAAAAGGCCAGATACAACATCATTGCCATCACGATCAATGTTACACTATATAAAAGATAAGGTGTGATCGAACGATTTTTGACAACAATATGTTTTTCAACAAAGATGCTTTTTCCTTGTTCATTACAGAATTCAAACGCTAATGTATGTTTTCCCTCTTTAAGATAAAGAGATCCTTGATCATCCTCTAAAATAGCACACAATTCTCCTTGGTCCCATACATTGACATAACCCTTTTCCGGTTTCACAACATGAAACTGAATTTTCTTAGAAACTTGTTCTTGCAGTCCTTCTACTTTAAAATCATGACTGATATTTAATAAGGAAAGATGTTGTTGGTGGTCCAAAGCAAGCAACGTTGTTTCATCTAGATAGAAACCATCTGCTATCCCCTGTTGAAAACTCGCTAAAATCGTTTCTTCTTTGATATCATA
>CANPGX010000224.1 GCA_947573745.1 uncultured Erysipelotrichaceae bacterium
TCTGCTTCTAATTGTTTCAAACAATAAGCAATCCCATTATCATTATTAGATCGAGTGATATAATTTGCTCTTTGTTTAACCTCTGCTACTGCATTTTCCATCGCTACGCCCAATCCACACCACTCAATAAGAGATAAATCATTATAACCATCACCAAAAGCAATGGTCTTTTCTTGTGCTATTCCTAATAACTGACAAAGATGTTTTAGGGCATCCGCTTTGTTGACACCATGATCCATACACTCAATAAAATAAGGGTCTGAACGATAAATACTTAATTTTCCTTCATAAGGCGCTTTAAATTCATCAATGATACTGGCAACATAACTAGGTTCTCCAGTGATAAGCACTTTGTTGACCGGATCTTGCACCGCCTGTTTAAAACTTTGTACATGATGAATAGGCATCTTTGTTGTAAAACTTTCTAATTGAATCCAATGATCGCCAATATCCTCTGTAATAATAGATTGATCATCATAGGTTAATGGAGATAAACCAAATTGTTTTCCCCTTTCATACATCTCATGCGCCATCTTCGTACTGAGTACTTGTTCATAAACGACTTCTTTAGTTTGATAATTTAAAATTCTTGCACCATTAAAAGATAATAAATATCCCCCAAATTGATCTAATGCCAGGGCGTTAGCTTCTTTAAAAATACCAGGTGTAGGCCTACCCGAAGCTAGAACGATCTTAACACCTTTTTGAGCCAGTTTAATTAAGACTTGTCTTGTTTCTTCTAAGATATCTTTTTGATCATTGGTTAATGTGCCATCTAAATCTAAAGCAATCAGTTGATACATATTCCATCCTCCATTCTCATTTAGTATAACTGAAATTTTATGAAAAACGAAGTATTTTATCTATCATTTTAATCAATACATGATAGATATTTTGGACATTTCATGCAAATTTGATTAAAATAGAGATGACTTTAGCATAAAAATAACTGATTAGTTAATATTGTGTTCTTATAAAAAGCCTATACTTACAAGCCAAGGAGATGATACTATTGCTTCAAATTAAACAAATATGCAAGGAATATAAAACTGGAGATTTAATTCAAAAAGCTTTAGACAGTGTCAGTTTAAATCTTCGTGATAACGAATTTGTAGCGATCTTAGGACCTAGTGGTTCCGGGAAAACAACGCTATTAAATATTATTGGTGGATTAGATCGTTATGATCAAGGGGATTTGATCATTAATGGTATTTCAACCAAAAAATATAAAGATCGTGATTGGGACTCTTATCGTAATCATACGATTGGTTTTGTTTTTCAAAGTTACAATTTGATCCCTCATCAAACGATCTTGTCTAATGTAGAGCTGGCATTGACCATTTCAGGTATCTCGAAAAAAGAAAGAAGAGAGAAAGCCAAGAAAGCCTTAGAACAAGTTGGCTTACTTGAACAGTGTCATAAAAAACCTAATCAACTATCTGGGGGACAGATGCAACGTGTCGCGATTGCCAGAGCCTTAGTCAATGATCCGGATATCTTATTGGCCGACGAACCTACGGGGGCTTTAGATAGTGATACCAGTATTCAAGTAATGGATCTACTCAAAGAAGTCGCCAAAGACCGTTTGGTTGTTATGGTCACACATAACCCAGAACTCGCTGAGGCTTATGCCACACGTATTGTGAATTTAAGAGATGGAAAAATTCGTTCTGACTCTGATCCTTTCATCGTTGATGAAAAACACCTATCTACCCCAGAGCATAAGAATATGGGGAAATCCTCAATGTCCTTCTTAACAGCACTATCGTTGAGTTTTAACAATCTTAAAACTAAAAAAGGACGAACGATCCTGACTTCTTTTGCTGGCTCAATTGGTATTATCGGGATTGCTTTGATCTTAGCCCTTTCCCATGGTGTCAATGACTATATCAAAAATATCGAGGAAGAGACCCTCTCTGAATATCCATTACAAATTCAAAGTACAGGTTTTGATATCACTTCGATGATGACAGGGATGATGGAAGATACAAGTCAAAAAACCAATCAGGACATTCATGTCACTGAAATGATCACACGCATGTTCTCTAAAATTGGTTCGAATGATTTGGTTTCTTTTAAACAATTTTTAGAGAGTGACCAAAGTGATATTGACCAATACACTCATGCGATTGAATACAATTATGCTATCACACCACAAATTTTTAGTACCAATACAGATGTGATCAGGCAAGTGAATCCAGATACATCTTTTAAAGCTTTAGGTCTAGGATCATCCAATTCTTCCAACAGCATGATGTCTATGGCCATGAGCACAGATGTTTTCTTCCCTATGCCTTCAGATTCAAGCTTATATGAAAATCAATATGATGTGAAAGCAGGACATTGGCCAACAAAATATAACGAATGTGTTCTTGTCTTATCATCTAAAGGCAGTATCAGTGATTTTATGCTATATACATTAGGCTTACGTGATCCTCAGGAATTAGACCAAATGGTCAAACAGTTTTCATCTGATGAAAATGTCACCGTTCCTACAGATATGGCTTCTTATCAATATGAGGATATTCTGGGAATTACCTTTAAGCTTGTTCACGCTAAAGATTGTTATGTTTATGATGAAGATTATCAAGTTTATCGTCATAAATCTGATGATCTTGCTTATATGAAAGAACTTGTAGAAAAGGGAGAAGATTTAACCATTGTTGGTATTGTTCAACCTAAAGAAAACACAACTGCAATGATGCTTCAAATGGGAATATGTTACCC
>CANPGX010000225.1 GCA_947573745.1 uncultured Erysipelotrichaceae bacterium
TTGTTGTAAATATGTTCTTGACTGGTTTTGATAGTAAACCATTATCAGTGCTTTATGTAGACAAAAAGCTAGAATATCATGATTTATTACAAGCTTATAGTCGTACGAATCGTGTTGAAAAAGAAACAAAACCATATGGTATTATTATTTGTTATCGTAATTTGAAAAAAAATACTGATGAGGCATTAGCTTTGTTTTCTCAAACGGATAATACAGATGGGATACTAGCTCCTAATTTTGAATATTTTGTCCAAAAGTTCAATGAACTTGTTGTTCAGATTAAAACATTGGTTCCAGTACCTTCTTCTGTAGATATGTTAATGAATGAAGATGATCAAAAAGAATTCATTATTAATTTTAGAGAGTTATCTAAATTATGGCTTTCATTACAGACCTTTATTGAATTTAAAACAGAACGTCAAATGATTGATATGAGTGACCAAGAATTTATGGATTACAAGAGTAAATATATTATGCTTTATCATAAAGCTAAGATTGATCGCGAAGTTGTTTCCGTTCTTGATGATGTAGATTTCTGTATTGAACTCATGGAAACGAATAGAATTAATGTGGCGTACATCATGAACTTAATTCGAAATATCCGCTTCGATAATATTGACACTAAACAGGAAGATATTGAACATATAAAAAATGAATTAGAGCGTTCTGATAATATACAATTACATAAAAAAATAGATATTCTTAAAACTTTTCTTGATGAAGTCGTTCAAGGATTCAGTGGAAATGAAGATATAGATGCTGAATATAATGAATTTGAAAATAGAATGAAGAAAAAAGAAATTGAAGAATTCGCAAAGCAAGAAAATATAAATGTGGATATGCTTAACGAATTCATTTCAGAGTATTCTTTTTCTGGTGTTTTGAATCAAGGAGATGTGCGAGATAGAATAGAAATACCTATGCCACTTTTAAAAAAGAGATCCTTGGTGAATAAGATAGTAACATTTATTAAATCACACGTAAGCAAGTATAGTATTTAGAATCATAGAGTTATTAAAATTTTTAATAGAAGATAAAGGAGAATTAGAAAGATGGATAATAAAATTCAATTACACCAAAAAGAACTTTGCAATAAACTATGGACAATGGCCAATGCTCTTAGAGGTAATATGGAAGCCTACGAATTTAAAAACTATATTTTAGGAATGATTTTCTATTATTATTTATCAGACCGAACAGAAAATTATATGATGAATCTTTTAAAAGATGATGATATTGATTATGAAACAGCTTGGAAGGATGAAGAATATAAGGATGCTGTCATTGAAGAATCGTTAAGAGATTTAGGCTTTGTTATTGAACCTCAATTTCTTTTTAAGAACTTTGTAAGAATGGTTGAAAATCGTTCTTTTGATATTGAGTTCTTACAAAAAGCAATCAATTCCCTTATGGAATCTACTATCGGAAATGAGAGCCAACAAGATTTTGAAGGATTATTTTCTGATATGCAACTTGATTCAACAAAACTGGGATATACGGTCAAGGATAGAAGTGCTGTTATGGCAAAAATCATTGCTGCATTGGATGAAATCAACTTTTCATTTGAAGATACCAAGATAGATGTTTTAGGAAATGCATATGAATACTTAATTGGACAATTTGCTGCAACGGCTGGTAAGAAAGCAGGGGAATTTTATACACCATCTGGACCAGCTGAACTTCTTTGCCGTTTAGCTTGTCTTGGGTTAACTGATGTAAAGGCAGCTGCTGATCCAACTTGTGGATCAGGTTCATTACTTTTAAGATTGAAGAACTATGCGAATGTTCGTTTATATTATGGTCAGGAACTAACTTCTACGACTTATAACTTAGCGCGTATGAATATGATTTTACGTGGCATTCCGTATAATAATTTTACTATCTTTAATGGCGATACACTAGAACATGATTATTTCGATACAGCCAAAGAAACGAAATATCGTGTACAAGTAGCCAATCCACCATATTCCGCTAAATGGTCTGCGGATGCTAAATTCATGGAAGATAGTCGTTTTAATCAATATGGCAAATTAGCTCCAAAATCTAAAGCAGATTTCGCTTTTGTTCAGCATATGGTTTATCATATGGATGAAGATGGTCGTGTAGTTGTATTACTTCCTCATGGTGTTTTATTTCGTGGGGGTTCTGAAGAAGTTATTAGAAAATATTTAATTGAAAAAATGAATGTATTAGATGCAGTTATTGGTTTACCTACAAATCTTTTCTTTGGTACGGGAATACCTGTATGCGTATTAGTATTAAGGAAAAATAGAGAAAGTAACACGAATAATATTTTATTTATTGATGCATCTAAAGAGTTTGAAGCTGGTAAAAATCAAAATATTTTAAGAGAAACGGATATCGATAGAATTGTAGGTACATATGTTGATCGTGTGGATGTTGAAAAATATGCGCATGTAGCGACAATGGAAGAAATTGAGGAAAATGGATTTAATCTTAATATTCCAAGATATGTTGATACATTTGAGAAAGAACCAGAGATAGATTTAGCTGAGGTAGCAGCTGAGATTCGTAAGTTGCAAAAGGAAATTAAAGAATTAGACTCACAATTAAAGCCTTATTTTGATGAATTGGGTCTTGATTTTCCTTTTAGCGAGGAGGTGTAATTTTTATGGCAAATATGTCCTCAAGTAATAGTCAAGCGGTTCGTGTACCAAAACTGAGATTCCCCGGCTTTCAGG
>CANPGX010000226.1 GCA_947573745.1 uncultured Erysipelotrichaceae bacterium
ATAAGGCACTTTTAAATGATATTTCTCTAAAAACGAAGAAATAAATGTTTCTGTCTCACGACTTGCTGTGCCATTACCAATCACAATGATTTGAACATGATACTGAGAAATTAAATCTAAGACAATCTTTTCATCTTGATCATAATTCGATTTAGGTATCGTTGGATAAATCTTACTAATATTTAAAACTTTTCCTGTTTCATCTACAACAGCTAATTTACAACCTGTACGAAAGGCCGGATCAATTCCAAGGACTACCCTATCTTTTAAAGGTGCCTGCATTAATAATCTTTCTAAGTTAATTGAAAAAATATCTAAAGCCTGTTTTTGTGCTCTTTCTAAGAGTTCTAAACGAATCTCTCTTTCTACGCTTGGTCTCAACAAACGTTTAAATCCATCTTCTATAGCTTCCAATAAAATATCTTTTACTATGGTCTCTTTATTTCTTAAAACACCTTGTTGAATATATTTCAAAAAACGATCGGTATCGATCTCAATGTTTACAGTAATCACTTTTTCATTTTCTGCACGATGAATTGCCAAGATACGATGAGGCGCTATTTTTGACACTCGTTCTTCAAATTGATAATACATTTGATAAACCCTTTTATCATCTTGATGACTTTTTTTCTCTTTGGTATTTAATATGCCTGTCTTGTACATCATATCTTTTGTAAATTGATGAAAACGAGGCTGATGAACTACCCACTCTGCAATAATATCACGTGCTCCTAAAAGTGCTTCCTCACAAGTAGGAACTTGATCATTGAGATATTTTTTAGATTCTGCTTCAAGATCACCATATTTTGGTAAACGTAAGATCCATTGTGCAAGGGGCTCTAAACCTTTTGCTTTAGCCTCACTTGCCCTTGTTTTCTTCTTTTCTTTATAAGGTTTATAAAGTGATTCTACTTCACTTAATTTTTCACATTGAAGAATGGCTTGACGGATATCATCATCAAGCATGCCTTTTTCATCAATAAGTCGTATGACATCTTCTTTTCTTCTTTCTAAATTTACTTGATACTGATAAGATTCATTGATCACACGAATTTTCTCTTCATCTAAGGCACCTGTCACTTCTTTACGATAACGCGCAATAAAGGGCACCGTATTCCCTTGTTCAAGAAGTTGCAAGACACTTTCTATCTGTTTCGAATAAAGTTGCATTTCTTTTGATAATTGTTCAATAATCTTTTCATTCATAAACTCACCTCTTCTGCGTATTTTTAATTATATCCCCTTTCAAATGAAGTTACAAATAGCCAAAGCAATTTTTAATGACTTTTTTTTAAGACATGTTATAATGGTAAAAAGAGGTGAATTTATAATGATTGATTTTAAACAAGAAGCTTTAAATATGAAAGATGAAATGATCAAAGATATTCAAACTTTATGTCAAATTCCTTCTACTAAAGATCTTTCAACAGCAAAGCCTGGTCAACCCTTTGGTCAAGCTTGTAAAAAAGCCCTTGATGCAATGTTACAAATAGGTGAAAGAGATGGTTTTGTCGTCAAAAATATTGATGGCTATGCTGGACATATCGATATTGGTGAAGGTGATGAAACACTAGGAATTCTTGGTCATTTAGATGTCGTTCCTGTCAATGCTTCTGCTTGGGATGAAGAACCATTCAATATTACTATCAAAGATGGAAAAATGTATGGCCGTGGTAGTGCAGATGATAAAGGTCCTTTAATCGCTGCTTATTATGCTGCCAAGATCATTCATAACTCTGGACTTCCTATCTCAAAAAAAATTCGTGTCATCTTTGGTTGCGATGAAGAATCTGGATCAAGTTGTATGCATTATTATTTTACAAAAGAACCTTACCCTACTTTTGGCTTTACACCTGATGGTGGTTTCCCTGTTGTTTATGGTGAAAAAGCTGGCGCTCAATTTCAAATTGAAGGAAGTTGCAGTAAAGATGGATTAATCATGTTGATGGCTGGCCAACGTGCCAATATCGTTCCAGAAACATGCTTAGCGATTGTTGAAGGTGATCCTGAAAAATATCGTACAAGCTTTGAATCTTATTTAAGCCAGCATCATTTACATGGACATATTGAAGAAGAAGGTAATCACACCAAATTGACATTGATTGGACGGGCTAGTCATGCGGCATCTCCTGAATCAGGTATCAATGCTGCTTGTTATATGTGTGATTATCTTAAAGATAAAACAAATAACCAACTTGTTCACTTTATCCATCAATATTTCTTTGAAGATACTGCTGGAAAAAAATTAGGTATTGACTTTACAGGTGAAATGGGTCCTTTAACAGTTAATCTTGGCATTGTATGCTATAAAAATGAACAAGTCAGTGTTACTTTAGATTTACGTTGTCCTCACGAGATTGATCAAGACCATCTTGTTTCTCAAATAGCCCAGGCACCCAAATCATACACTTTTATTGTAACACATCATATTGGACCTTACCTTTATGTTGACCCACAATCTAAGCTTATTCAATCTTTGCATAGTGCCTATTTGGAATATAGCGAAGATAAAAATGCTAAACCTGTCACTATGGGTGGTGGAACCTATGCTAAAACCATGCCAAATTGTGTAGCCTTTGGCTTAGGCTTTCCTGGAGTAGATAATCATATTCATGAAAGTAATGAATTTTTAAGTATTGATGATCTTATTTTAGGAACTGCGATCTTTGCCAAAGCTATTTATAACCTTA
>CANPGX010000227.1 GCA_947573745.1 uncultured Erysipelotrichaceae bacterium
GTTTGTGGATTATATTCGTAAGATCTTAAATGGAGATCTACCTAGTCTTATAGAAGAAGGTTATCAGACTGCAAAGGAACGTGAGATTAAGCAAATCGGTAACATGTTAAAAGAGGTCTATCTTCAAGCTTTAAAGGGTGAATAATAATATGAAAAGTGTTTTAAAAAAGTATATTCTTAATATTGTTTGGATTATTTTATTTGCCAGTATTACGATTTATATTTGCTTTACGCAAGGATTCCATGAAATTATGAAAACATTACAGGGGATAAATATACATTGGTTTCTTTTGGCAATTCTCTTAATCCTTGTTTATTATTTATTTGAGGCTAGTAACCTCTATGACTTAACACATCTTCAATCACGTCATTATCGCTATAAACAAGGCTTTGTTAATGCTATATCTGGGTCTTTTTTTAATGGCATCACACCCTTTGCCAGTGGGGGACAATTTGCTCAGGTTTATATTTTTAATAAACAAGGCATACCACCTTCAAAATCAGCAAGTATTTTGCTCATGAATTTTATTATTTATCAAACCACCATGGTTTTGTATTCATTTATCGTTCTAATTTTAAAATTTCAATATTTTGTGAATGAATTAAGTAGTTTTTTCTCATTATCACTTATTGGATTTACAAATCAGTGATTTTAGATTACAATTAAAAGTTTTAATGTCTAATCGACGTATCATGCTAAAAACCTTTGTATTTTGTTTTATGAAACTGACTGTCTTATACATGATTCCTTATGTATCTTGTTTATCATTAAATATTGATTTGCCTTTGAGTCAGTTATTTAATACGATTGCTATTACGTCATTTATCTATATGATTACAGCTTTTATTCCTATTCCTGGAGCTAGTGGTGGCAGTGAAGGGACGTTTGTTATTATGTTTGGATCACTCTTAGGTGGCGTAGAAGCATCCTCTGTGATGATTATTTGGCGAGTTGTCACTTATTATTTTATGCTATTATGTGGTGGACTTATTTTTTCATTAAATAAAGAAATCAATAAAATTGAGGTGAAAGAAGAATGAACATAGCACTATTCTCTGATACGTATTTGCCAGATATTAATGGTGTTGCTACATCAACTTATATTTTAAGAAACGCTTTGGTAAGACATGGGCATCGTGTTATCGTGGTTACGACAGAGTTACCTGAAGGATCTCACTATGTAGATCATGAGGATATCATTCGTATTCCTGGTATTGAGTTAAAAAAGTTGTATGGATATCGTGCATCGGGTTTTTATTCATTTAAAGGAATGAAAGAATTACGTGAAATTGGTTTAGATGTTATCCATGTTCAACAAGAATTTGGTATAGGCATCTTTGGTAGAATAGTCGGTAAGGCTCTTAATCTTCCTATTGTTTATACGTATCATACGATGTATGAGGATTATACGCACTATGTTAATATTGCAAATCTAGAAATGGCGGATAACTTTATGAAGGGGTTAGTATCTAAGATCAGTCGTGCTTATGGTAATAATGCCACTGAATTAATTGTTCCTTCTGAAAAAACAAAAGAGGTTCTAGAAAGATATGGTATAGAAAAAGAAATTCATGTGATTGCAACCGGACTTGAACTCGCAGCTTTTGATCCAGCTAATATGGATAAAGAAAAAGTATCTAAGATTAAAGATATGTATCATTTAAATGGTTTCTTTACACTTATTTTCTTAGGTAGAATTGCTAAAGAAAAAAGTGTTGACTTTATCATTCGAGCCATTTCATTAGTGGTTGAAAAAAGAAAAGATATTCGTTTATTAATTGTCGGTGGTGGCCCTTCTTTAGAAGAATATAAAGATCTTGTCCATACATTAAATTTGGAAGAATATGTTATCTTTACTGGACCTCAACCTTCTCAAGAAGTTCCTCATTTTTACCATGCGGCGGATTGTTTTGTTTCTGCATCTATTACTGAAACACAAGGGTTAACTTATATAGAAGCTATGGCTAGTGAATTACCTGTTATTGCACGATACGATAAAAATTTAGAAGATACAATTATTGATCAATATAATGGCTATTTTATTGAAAATGAAGAACAATTAGCACAAAAGGTACTACAGATGATGGAGATGGATCTTCATGAATTGGCTAAACATGCTTTAGAAAGTACAAAGCCATTTTCAAGTGAAGTTTTTTATGAGAAGGTGATTAAAGTGTACGAACAGGCGATTATGCATCATCAATTTTGCTATCACGTAACATCTATTAAAAATGGTTTAAATGATACTTCTATTGTTTCTTTTAAATCTTCTGATGATGCGGTGGTCGTAGAATTACCACATTCTAAAATAGAGGAATATGGATTAAAAAAAGGCGTTATTTTACAACCTGATCAATTAAATGAAATACGTGATTATGAAGGTGTTGTACAATCCTATCATCGTGCTTTAAAATATTTAGCTATTCGAGATTATACAGAAAAAGAAATGAAGAATAAGCTCATTAAATTAGAATTATATTCTTTAAATCAAATAGAAAAAACAATTTCTTTATTAAAAGAAAGAGGATTGATCAATGATTTAGATTATGCTTCTCAATATCTTGAAAGAGCAGCTCGATCAGGAGAAGGCATTCATAAGGCAACATTAAAATTAAAACGTCGAGGGATATCTGATGAAGTCATCGATCAGTGTCAAGAGTTATACTCTGATGAACTTGCTTATGAA
>CANPGX010000228.1 GCA_947573745.1 uncultured Erysipelotrichaceae bacterium
ATTAATAAAGAAGACGCGTTTCACCATCATGGTATCATTGCAAATCCTAATTGTGCAACGATCATTGCTTTAATGGCCATGGCACCTATCCATCAATTAAGTCCAGTTTGTCGTATGATTGTCTCAACCTATCAAGCTGTTTCTGGTGCAGGAAGTCAAGGGATTGAAGAGCTTCGCAAGCAAGAAAAAGCTTCCATTGAAAAAGGTTCTATTCAATGTGATGTTTTTCCTTATCCAATTGTGAATAATGTGATACCAATGATTGGAGAGATAGATGCTCAAGGAAATAGTCAAGAAGAGAAAAAATTATGCCATGAAGGAAGAAAAATTTTACATGATCCAGATTTGCAAGTGAGTTGTACTTGTGTGCGTGTTCCAGTTGAAAGGTGTCATTGTGAATCCATCACCTTTGAATTAAAACAAGAAGTTTCTTTATCTGTTATGCAAGAAGCATTAAAAAGGGCACCTGGTATTATTTATGATGAAAAGCTTGATCCTACACCGATAGCGTGGCAAGATCAGGATATGGTTTATGTAGGAAGACTACGCCAAGATGCTTATCGTAAAAATTGTTATACGTTATGGTGCTGTGGTGATCAATTAAGAAAAGGTGCAGCTAGTAATGCCATTGATATTTTAGAAACGGTGATGCAGTCTTAAAAAGATAGATTTTTTTCTATCTTTTTATTTTTTGTAGAACACATGGATAACTTGCAACGTGGTATAAAAAAGTGTAAGATAAATCATGGTGATAAAATGAAACAATTCAAAAATATGTTCATTCTTTTATTAACGGCATTGATTTGGGGATTTGCTTTTGTAGCACAGAGTGTCAGTATGGATCATATTGGAGCATTTACTTTTAATGGTGCGCGGTTCTTTTTAGGTTGTCTTGTGCTTTTACCTATTTTAATTTGGCGTTATTGTGTAAAAAAACGACCTATCAAGGAACCTAAGAAACTCATTAAAGGTGGAAGCTATTGTGGTATCATTTTGTTTGTGGCGGCCTCTTTACAACAGATAAGTATTCAGTTTACACAAGTGGGCAAAGCTGGTTTTTTAACAGCTTTATATATTATTTTTGTTCCTATTTTGGGAATAATGATGAAAAAGCGCTGTTCACATTATGTTTGGGCAGGTGTCTTTTTATCACTAGTAGGTTTTTATTTACTAAGTATACAATCATCATTTTCAATTAATCGAGCTGATATTTTATTGCTTTTATCAGCGTTTTGTTTCGCAATACACATTCTTATTATTGATACATTTTCACCAGTCGTTGATGGTATTGCTATGTCGTGTATTCAATTTTTTGTGGCTTCATTATTATCCTGGATCATGGCTTGTTTGAATGAGAAAATTGTCTTTGAAGCATTACATGCGGCAATGATTCCAGTTTTGTATGCAGGTGTTTTATCAAGTGGTGTTGGATATACATTACAGATCATTGGACAAAAGGGAATGAATCCTACCGTAGCGTCTTTATTGTTGAGTTTAGAATCTGTTTTTTCTGTTTTAGCAGGTAGTTTGATACTTCATGAATACCTTTCAATAAAAGAGCTAATAGGATGTGCTTTTGTCTTTTTGGCGATCATCCTTGCTCAAATACCTGATTCCAAAATGAAAAGAGAGTGAAAATAAGATGGAAGAATGGTTATCTTTTGGAAAGAATACTTTTGAAAACGGTTTGATTGTTTTTTTAGTTTTTAGTTTGTTACTTATCGTTATGGGTATTATGATGACGCGTTTTGTGACACGATTATTTAAACGGTTTAATGAGCGTCAAAATCAAGTGGTGCAAACGAAAACCATTTTTTTAGAAAAAGTATGTGTTTCTCTGATTCGTTTTTTCATAGGATTATTGATTTTAATTCAAATCAAAGCTTTTAGAAATATCACAACTGCTTTTTTAGGTGCCAGTGGTATTTTAGCTGTTGTGATTGGTTTTGCTGCACAAGAATCTATGGCAAATATGGTTGGGGGCTTCTTTTTATCTATTTATCAACCCTTTAAAGTGGGCGATAGTATTTATGTGAAGGATAAAGATATTTTAGGGACCGTAGAAGAAATTGGTTTTCGTCATACAGTGATTCGTACTTTGCAAAAGACAACAATTATTGTCCCTAACAGTATCATGAATAATACGATTATTGAAAATCGGACAGAAAATGAAGGGTTATTTTCTCAGTTTTATTTTATATCCATTAGTTATGATAGCTCGGTTGAAAAAGCTATGACATTGCTTCAAGAAGAAATTCTAAAACATCCATTATGCATTATAGAACAAAAAGAGGATCCATGTCATTTATTGGTTTATCGTTTAAATACATATAGCGTTGATTTAAGAGCGACGATTCATGCTCAACAATATGGTGATTTTATTCAAATTACGAGTGATTTAAATCAACAACTTAAAGTACGGTTTGAACAAGAAGGTATTTGTATTCCATACCCTTCTTATCGTATATATCCTAAGTCTGATCAAGATAACTCATAGAAATAAAAAAATCAATTCTGTTTTTAGAATTGATTTTTTATTCAATGTTCATTTTATAAAAATATAGATAAATTAAATCATGGTGCCCAAGGCCGGACTCGAACCGGCACAGTATCGCTACCGACGGATTTTGAGTCCGTTGCGTCTACCAATTTCGCCACTTGGG
>CANPGX010000229.1 GCA_947573745.1 uncultured Erysipelotrichaceae bacterium
CATTTTATTAATCCTGGCAGTATCATGATGAATCGTGGAAGCTACGGTTTTGGAACTTTTGCGATCATGGATATTCATCACCAACAAATAAAAGTTCATTTTTATCATCATGAAACTTTTGAGCTTTGTGATCATCTTGTTTTAGATGAAGGACTTCAATGGTTAGAAGATTTCAAAAAATTTGCTTTTTAAATAAAATAGTACCTCTTTGACGAGGTACTATTTTATATCTACTTTTTAAAAGTGACTAACATGTCTTATTAAATAGCTTTAACTTCAATGACACCAGGAACCTCTTCAATAAGAATTTGTTCTACACCGTCTTTAAGTGTGTCATCTAACATCGTACAACCTGCACAGGCACCTAACATATGAACATAAACGATACCATCTTGAACATAAAGAAATTCGATATCTCCCCCATCATGTTGTAAATAAGGTCTCAATTTTTCAATGACTGCTCTTACTTGTTCTTCCATATTCTCACCTCTGTTTGATTATTATAACATATTTTTTACATATTGAAAATTATATGCTATAATAGTTTCGATTTGAGGTGTTGAGAATGGAAGAAAAAGTCAAAATTGGTGATATTATCGATGTTGATATTACAGGGATCCAACCTTATGGTGCATTTGCTTTACTTCCTGATCGTTCTACAGGGCTTATTCATATTTCAGAAATTTCAGAAAGATTTGTTAGAAATATTGAAAGTTTTGTTCATGTGGGTGAAAAGATTCGTGTAAAAGTGATAGATATTGATGAAAATTCACGTCAAGCAAAGTTGAGTTTAAAAGCTGTTGATCAATCTATGCGGCGAAAAAACAAGCGAATGACCTATCATGCACCACGTAAGCTCATTGTAGAAACACCTAATGGTTTTAAACCTCTTAAAGAACATTTAGAGGAGTGGATTAAAGCTGGAATTATCACTGAGGAGGAAATTTAAATGTTAAAACTTGATTTATCAATGGCTAAACTAGATGTTCATCTAGAAGACTATCAAGAAGAAGTAGCTAGATTGCATCATACAATTCATGAAAAAACAGGAAAAGGCAATGATTTTTTAGGTTGGTTAGATTTACCTTTTAATTATGATCAAGAAGAATTCGAATCTATTAAAAAAGTGAGTAAAAAAATTGCTGATGAAGTAGATGTTTTATTAGTATGTGGTATTGGTGGTTCTTATTTAGGAGCACGTGCAGCTATTGAGGCTATTAATGGTTTATTTCCAACGAATAAAGTTGAAATCATTTATGTTGGAAATACATTTTCTTCAACCTATCTTCATCAAATAACGCAATATATTGAAAACAAAGAATTTGCTATCAATGTGATTTCTAAATCTGGAACAACAACGGAAACATCTGTTGCCTTTAGAATTTTTAAAGAAATTGCTGAAAAACGTTATGGAAAAGAAAAAGCTAGAGAACGTATTATTGCAACAACAGATAAGTCAAAAGGTGCCTTAAAAACTTTAGCAGATCAAGAAGGCTATGTCACTTATGTGATTCCTGATGATGTTGGTGGACGTTACTCTGTCTTAACAGCTGTAGGACTATTCCCTATTGCTGTAGCTGGTATTGATATTGATGCTATGATGAAAGGTGCTCAAGAAGCTGCTGAGCGTTATAACAACCCTAATCTTTTAGAAAATGATTGTTATCAATATGCACTAGCAAGACAATTACTTCATAAAAAAGGATACGCTGCTGAAATGTTTGTCACCTATGAGTTACAGCTTCAAATGATTAGCGAATGGTGGAAACAACTCTTTGGCGAATCTGAAGGAAAAGAAGAAAAAGGTATTCTTCCAACGAGTGCTACCTTCTCAACAGATTTACATTCTCTAGGTCAATTTATTCAAGAAGGCTCTAAAGTTTTATACGAAACAGTTCTTGAAATTGCTCAACCTACTTTAGATATTACGGTTCCTAGTGATCCAGATAATTTGGATAACTTAAATTATTTGGCTGGAAAAAGCGTGGATTATATTAATAAGAAAGCTTTGGAAGGAACAATGGACGCGCACGTAAATACTGGAAATGTGCCTAATATTCATTTCATCTTAGATAAAATGGATGCTAAAGGTTTCGGTTATTTTGTTTACTTCTTTGAAAAAGCATGTGCAATGTCAGTTTATTTATTAGATGTCAATCCATTTAATCAACCTGGGGTTGAAGTTTATAAAAAGAATATGTTCAAACTTTTAGGAAAACCTGGTGTTTAACTAAAATGATTAAAGGTGAATTTCTTTGAGAGATTCACCTTTTTACTTGTTAGATTAAAAAATATTGACAAACGATAAAGCATCTTATATGATTAGAAAGCGTAATAGTTTTGATGGAGGCTTAGCTCAGTTGGGAGAGCGTCTGCCTTACAAGCAGAGGGTCAGCGGTTCGAGCCCGTTAGCCTCCACCATTTGCCGGCTTAGCTCAATTGGTAGAGCAACTGACTTGTAATCAGTAGGTTGAGGGTTCGATTCCTTTAGCCGGCACCATTGGAGAGGTAGCGAAGTGGCTAAACGCGGCTGACTGTAACTCAGTTCCTAACGGTTCGGTGGTTCGAATCCGCCCCTCTCCACCATTCTTTTTGACCCGCTAGCTCAGCTGGTAGAGCATTTGACTTTTAATCAAAGGGTCAGGCGT
>CANPGX010000230.1 GCA_947573745.1 uncultured Erysipelotrichaceae bacterium
AGTGATTGGAATGAGTAAATTTGGACAGCATTTATCTTTGCGATTGGCACAATTAGGAAATGAAGTCATGATTATTGATCAATACGAAGAGAAAATATCTGATTTGATTTCTGATGTGACCAATGCTCAAATCGGTGATTGTACTAAAATTGAAGTTTTAAAAAGTTTAGGTGTGACAAATTTTGATTTATGTTTTGTTTGTATGGCTACCAATTTTCAAAGTAGTTTAGAAATTACAAGTCTTTTAAGAGAATTAGGAGCAAAACATATTATCAGTAAGGCAAGCACAGATATTCATGCTAAGTTTTTACTGAGAAATGGTGCCGATGAAGTGGTCTATCCAGAAAAAGATATTGCTGAAAGATTGGCCATGCGTTATAGCTTAAATAATGTTTATGAATATATTCAAATTAGTTCAGATATTTTAATTTTTGAAGTTCCGGTTTATCGTGAATGGATTGGAAAATCTATTGCAGATATTTCTGTTCGACAACGATATCATGTCAATATATTGGCTATTAAGGATGAAAAGGAGAGCCTTTTACCTAATCCTGAGCACGTTCTTCATGCTGGAGATCATCTTATGGTCATGGGATATAAGAAGGACATGGAACGATTATTAAAGATTATCAATCATCAATAGCATGAGTTTATATCGTGTTCATAGAGTGATATTATAATCTTTATCGAGGTGAGTCAAATTATGATGATAGAAAAGAATAATGGTTCTCATAAACTACCTTCAGTTAAGCCACCTGAATTAGATGAAGAACAAGCTTTAACAACATTAGATGAATTTTTAAATGTTCAATTACTTTATCATGCAGCGATGCGCCAAGTGATGACCAAACTGCAAGTTTTAGATGATGAATTTCATTTGCGATATAATCATAATCCCATTCATCATATGGAATCACGATTGAAAACAGCAAAGAGTATTATTGAGAAACTACAACGTCGATCTCTAGAAGTTTCCATTGCATCTATGAGGATGCATATTACAGATATTGCTGGTATTCGTGTCATGTGCTGTTATATTGAAGATATTTATACGATTGCCACTTTATTATTGAGACAAGAGGATATTACCTTAGTTAAAACGAATGATTACATTAAACATCCTAAGGATAGTGGCTACCGCAGTTTACACTTAGTGGTCAAAGTACCTGTTTATCTTTCCGATTCTGTTGAGTATATTCCTGTTGAAATTCAAATTCGTACGGTAGCGATGGATTTTTGGGCGAGCTTAGATCATCAATTACGCTACAAGTCTGATCGTGAGATGTCATTGGAATTACAAAATGAATTAAAAGAATGTGCTGATGAAATAGATCGTATTGATCAAAAGATGCAGTCCATCTTTAAACGCTTGTAGGGAAGGATCTATGGAAAATAAAGAAAAGTGTAGACTTATTGAAGTATTAATGAAGCGTTATCCGCAGAACTCTCGATCAAATTTAAAAAAACTCATAGAGCATCATTGTGTTAAAGTAAATGGGCAAATCCTTTCAAAAGCAACAGAAATGGTGACCTTAACAGATGACATCCAATTAGTGAAACAAGAACAAAATCCTTTAAAGATCCTATATGAAGATCAGGATATGGTTGTGATTGATAAACCAGCCGGTTTATTATCTATGGCCAATGATAAAGAAAAAGAAAATACAGCTTATCATCTTTTGAGAAGTTATTTAAAAACCAAAATTTTTATTGTTCACCGATTAGACCAAGAGACAAGTGGTGTTTTGATTTATGCTAAAAATGAGAAAATGAAATATGCTTTACAGAATCAATGGCAACAACTTGTTTTAAAAAGAGAATATATTGCATTGGTGGAAGGATGTGTCAATCGTTCTGGAACAATGCGTTGTTGGTTAAAAGAGGATCGTACCCAACGTGTTTATTCCAGTCATAAAAAAAATGATGGTAAAGAAGCTATTACCCATTATGAACCCCTTATCTCTTCAAAGCGTTATTCGTTGCTGAAAGTATCTTTAGAAACAGGAAGAAAGAATCAAATTCGTGTCGCTATGATGGATTTAGGTCATCCTATTGTTGGAGACAGAAAATATGGCTCGACACAGAATCCTATTCAACGATTAGGTTTGCATGCATCTTGTGTCATGCTTATACATCCGTATACAAAAAAGAAGATGACTTTTTCAAGTGAAGTACCATCTTCTTTCTATCAATACTTTAAAAAGCCTTGATAGGCTTTTTTTAGTTTCTTGGCTGTTTAAGAGATTGATTAAAAAGGATAAGACCGATGATAAACATGATCGCTAAAACGGCTACTCCCATATTAACACTATCTGTTAATTGAGCAGTTATTCCTACCAGTGTAGTTCCTAAAAAAGAGGCTCCTTTACCACAAATATCATAAATACCAAAGTATTCGCCTGTTTTTTCAGGAGGGATGATCTTAGCAAAATAAGATCTTGATAATGCTTGTATCCCACCTTGGAACATCCCTACCAAAATAGCAAGGAACCAAAATTCCCACACTTTATCTAGCTGTAAAGCAAATAAAGCGATACCTGTATAAGCTATAATACATATACGAATCAGTAAACTATTTTCTGCTTTTTTAGCCAGATAGCCAAAAAGTAGAGAGCATGGAAAGGCAACGATTTGT
>CANPGX010000231.1 GCA_947573745.1 uncultured Erysipelotrichaceae bacterium
AGCCTTCATGAAAGCCTCATAGTCATCCTTTAATAAATTTTTCATACGTTGTTTAAAAAGTTCTTGCATGTTGATCACCAAAGGTATTATAGCATGCTTTTGTCTTTTGACCCAATAGTTAAATATCATTGCTTTGCCTTAGATTTTATGCTACGTTTAAATTAGGAGATGATCATATGGTACAGTTTTATAAGGATATTGTGCATTTTTATCGTCATGAACTTAAACAATATTTTCGTATTATTGGGATAGTGTGTATCACTTTGACTTTTTTATGGGTTATCTTTGGTTTTTCTTTGATTGATCGGTTTCAGTTTTTAGAGGTCTATGAAGAAGATACGTTTGTCTTTGCTGAACATGGGGATGCTTTAGCGTTGTTTTTTCATAATGTCAGAGCGACTTTTTTGTCTATGGCAGTAGGTGTTGTTCCTTTGCTTTTTTTAACACTTTTTTTCATCTTAGTGAATATTAGTGTTTTAGGAAGTGTGATAGCGTCAGTAGGTTATATGGTGGATCAAGTTTTTTTAGTCTTTTTATTAGGCATTGTTCCACATGGTATTTTTGAAATTCCTGCGTTGATCCTAAGTTTTGCGATGGGGATCTATCTTTGTAAGAAAATCACGTGGGTCCTTTTTAAAAAGGAACGTGTTTCATTGAAAATTGTGATGAGGAATTGTTTGATGTTGTATGTGGGAGTGGTTGTACCGTTATTGGTGATAGCTGCCTTAGTAGAGGCTTATATAACCCCTTATCTATTGAATACTTTTTTGTAGAAGGCCATTTAAAGATGGTCTTTTGTATTTTTATTAAATCATAAGCCCTTTTGTTATGTTAAAACAAGAAAAAAGAACTTGATAATCCAGTATCAAGCATTATATAATTAAATTGATATATTATCGAAGAAAGTATTTTTTTGTCTTCGTTAATGGATAGAAGTGATGAAAGGGATGAGAAAACATGAAGTTAAGGCTAAAGAAGATCGTTTCAGTGTTTATTTGTGCTGCACTGCTGTTGACATCAAGCATCATGATGAAAACACAGGCAGAGGATAGTGCCATTGATCTTGGTGTTGTTTTTAATGAATGGGTCAATTATCCTGGTGCACATTTAGGTAGTGGATATGCTGCTGGTTGGGGATATGATGCTTCAACAGGCGCATTGAAGACGTCAAAGAACGTTGGTTTTACAGGGTATTACAACCCTTATTTAATGAGTTTTACAACAGGAACTTGGGGAATTGATTTCCAAAGTGGAGATACAGATCCTTGGGGATTTGCCTGGGGTATAAAAAAGTGGCAAAACAGTGCTGGGCAGGATTGTTATTCATTCTATATTTATGAAGAATGTGGTCATAATAGATGGAGCATATCCTTTATAGAAGAATGGATTCCTGCTAAAGATGGAGGCTCTCATAGAGGACCAGTGTATCATTCGACGATCAGTGCGGCAGATAGTCAATATAATGATCATAATGGTGGTACGGGATCAGTGGGTTTTGCAACCGGAAAAACATTGGCTTATGGTAGCGCTACAGTGAAGAATGTAAGACATCGTATCACGATTGATGCAACAAAGACAAAAGTGACAGTGACGAACTCTGTGGGTGATTTTACACTTTTAGGAACAAATGGTTCAAATGCTGTACAACAAGGAAATAGTATTATTGTTGATGCACCTATTCAAGCTGGAAGTTTCGGCCCTTGTACATCAAGTAATGATAAAGCTTATTTCTATAATTTATCGATGGAAGCGGGCGAAGATAATGGTGCAATTCGTGCTGATTTTCAACCATACAGTAATAATGTGCCAACGTATGCAGGTAAAGCCGGTGAAGATATTAGAATTGAAAATACTTCTTGGTTAGACCCTGATACAAAAGCAACGATCAAATCTGAAGAATGGGTGATTACATATTGTGATCCAGAAAATGGTGATGAAGAAATTTATCATGGTTCAACGCCTTTTACAGGCACTTTTGATCGTGAAGGTGAATATAAAATCTATTTAAGAATTATTAGTAGTCAAGGACTTTCTGCAAGAAAGACAAAGTTCTTTACTGTAACAGAAGAAAATACATTAACAGTTAAATATGTTGATGAAGAAGGAAATAAGTTATGTGATGACTTTATCTATCGAGGAAAACCGGGAGTGCCTTATCAGACATCTGCTTTAAGTTTTGATGGTTATAAACTTTATAGTGTAGATGGTGAAGAAAGTGGTTATTTCTCAGATAAACCTTTTGCCGTGACATATACATATAAACCATTGACAGAAGAAGATATTTCTGGTGGTGGTGATGATGATACACCTACAGAAGTAGGTAAGATTACAGTAAAGTATGTGGATGAAGCAGGTCATGAAATTTTCCCAGATTTAACATATAAAGCAGAGATTGGAGATTCATTTAAAACATCTTCTTTAAACATTCCTGGATATCATTATCAAGGACTTGCACCAGATAGTGCTGCAGAAACAGGACGTTATGGTTTCCAAGAAAAAACAGTTACTTATGTTTATCAAACAGATGCTTCTACAGTCAATACTGCAGGAACATTATTAGTACGTTATATTGATGTAGATGGAAATACTGTTTCTTCTGATTTATTAGTCAATAGTGATATAG
>CANPGX010000232.1 GCA_947573745.1 uncultured Erysipelotrichaceae bacterium
CATACAACACCGTTTCACTATCTACTCAAACATCATCAATGCTTACTCACTGATGAAAAAACACTCTTTATTTTAAAAGAAGAACTTCCTATAGAAGTTCATGAAAACAATCGTTATCTTTTTATATCTTCCCAAACAACACTTCATGAAGCAAAAATACTTTTTACAAAACATCGTCGTACGGCAGCACTCTTCATTAGTGAAGATGGTAGTCCACAAACAAAGTTATTAGCCATGCTGACGCCTGTAGATATTCTCTAGTTAAAAAGAAGCTGTTACGAATAAACAGCTTCTTTTCTTACTTTCTTTCTTAAAATCATATAAGTTCCTATATGAGCTAAAGACGTAATGATCCAACTTAGTGGATAGACAATAAATAAGGTTGTAATGGTTGGACTCATTTTAAAGATCGTAGCAATATAAAGAAGACGGAAAATACATACCCCTGAAATTGAAACAATCATTGGAATGATTGAACTTCCTAAACCTCTTAATCCTCCTACCATAATATCCATAAAACCATCTAATGCCTCAAACATAAACAGATATTTCATTCTCAATAAACCAGCTTCTATGACTAAAGGATCTTGTGTATACAAACTTAATAACTCTCTACCAAACAAGATAAAGATAGCCCCCATCAATAATCCCACACTTACCGCTAAGAATCCACCTATGATTAATGCTTTATCGCAACGATCAAATTGTTTTGCACCATAATTTTGTGAACTAAAAGTAACAACTGCTTGGTGGAAAGAATTCATGGCCACATAAAGGAAACCTTGTATATTGGAAGCAGCAGAATTACCTGCTACAACAACGGATCCAAATGAATTAATAGAGGACTGAATAACAACATTAGATAATGAAAATACACAACCTTGTAACCCAGCAGGAAGGCCTACACGGACAATATCCCACAAACATGTCTTATCTATAGATAATTGTTTGATATTCAATTTTAAAGAACCCTCTTCATGCATTAAACTCCATATAATCAAAGCTGAAGAAACCATCTGTGAAATAACAGTAGCAATGGCTACACCTGCAACAGACATCTGTAAATTAATAACGAAAAATAAATTTAAAATTACATTGATGATTCCTGAAATCGTTAAGAAATATAATGGCCTTTTAGTATCGCCAATAGATCTTAAAATGGCAGCACCAAAATTATAAAGCATGGTAAAAGGCATCCCCAAGAAATAAATTTTGATATAAAGGGCTGATAAATCAATAACGTCTTCTGGTGTTGACATAAAACGAAGTAATTGTGGTGCAATAAAAAAACCTACTAAAGCTAAAAAAACACCACTGATGATAGCTACTAAAATGGACGTATGAACGGCTTGATTAATTCTCTTCTCATCTCCATGGCCACGATATCGTGCCACAATAACATTCGCTCCTACAGATAAACCCATAAAAGCATTCACGATAAGATTGATCAATGCACCATTAGACCCTACTGCCGCTAAAGCTTGACTACCCGCAAATTGCCCAACAACAATAGTATCGGCAGCATTAAACAACAGTTGTAGAATACTCGATAAAGCTAATGGTAATGCAAAAAATAATATTTTCAAAAACATGGGGCCATGTAACATATCAACATTTTTCTTCATCTTTGTCATGGAACTTCCTCCTTGCGTTTGCCATGTATTATATTACTTTCTTTGACAAAAATAAAGTCTTAATTTACAAAAAAATCATCCTTTAAAAGGATGATTAATCATTACTTAAATCTTCACCATTTGTTTCAATGACTTTTTTGTACCAGTAGAATGATTTTTTTTCTTCTCTAGAATAATCGCCAGTACCATCATCGAATTTATTGACATAAATGAAACCATAACGTTTTCTCATTTCACCTGTACTTGCTGATACAAGATCGATACACCCCCATGGTGTATATCCCATAACATCAACACCATCTTCATCTACAGCAGCTTTCATAGCTTCAATATGTTTAGCTAAATAATTAATACGATAGTCATCAACGATTTCACCACGTTCATTTTTTTCATCAATCGCACCTAAACCATTTTCTACAATAAAAATTGGCATTTGATAACGATCATAAATATAATCTAATGAAATTCTTAAACCGGTTGGATCAATTTGCCAGCCCCAATCACTTGCTTCCAAGTATGGATTTTGAATACCTGTAAACATGTTTCCCTTAGCACTTTCAAGAATCTCTGGATCTACTGAAGCCGCACTTGACATGTAATAACTAATTGCGATATAGTCAACAACACCTTTTCTAAGAAGTTCTTCATCGCCCTCTTCTTTTGCTAGAACGATACCTTGTCTTTCATATTTTTTTAATTGATATGATGGATAATAACCACGACATTGAACATCTAAATAGAAATGTGAAGATTGAGAGGATTTCCAAGTCTCTAAAACATCTTCTGGATTACATGTATATGGATAAACCATAGAATAAGCAATCATACAGCCAATTTGATAGTTAGGATCAATCTCATGCCCAAGCATCACTGCTTTTGCACTAGCGATAAATTGATGATAACTAGCTTGTGCTAAAATTTGAGGATCATTACTAGGCACACCTGCGCCCATCCAACCGCTAAAGTTAAGACAATTAATTTCATTAAAT
>CANPGX010000233.1 GCA_947573745.1 uncultured Erysipelotrichaceae bacterium
ATTATTTATTTTTCAGGACGTAAGTTTGGCTTTGGTCGAGGTGGCGGTATCTTGATCCGCGATGAAGACTTATTCCATTCAATGGAAGATTTAATTCCTATGTTTGAAGGTTTCTTGACTTATGGTGGTATGTCTGTTAAAGAGATGGAAGCGATGATCGTCGGCTTTGATGAAAGTATGGACATGGACGTTATTTCTCAAGGACCACAATTTATTGATTACTGTGTCAATGAACTTGATCGTTATGGTGTCCCTGTGATTACCCCTGGGGGTGGTTTAGGAGCTCATCTGGATGCCAGTCAATTTGTGGCTCACATTCCACAACAAGAATATCCAGCAGGAGCACTGGTATGTGCTTTGTACATTTGTGGTGGTATTCGTGGTATGGAAAGAGGAACGTTATCAGAAGAAAGAAATGCAGATGGCAGTGAACGCTTTGCTTCTATGGAACTCGTACGTTTGGCTTTCCCTCGACGTGTCTTTACATTATCTCAAACAGAATACGTGATTGATCGTGTTCAATGGCTCTACGATCATAGAGAACTGATAGGTGGTTTACGCTTTGTCCATGAACCTAAGACTTTACGTTTCTTTACAGGAATTTTAGAAGCCACTTCCAATTGGCCAGAGAAACTAGCAGAAGCTTACCGAAAAGATTTTGGCGAATTTTAACGAGTATGACTTTTAGTTATGGTGATATTCCTTATGAATATTGTACATTTCTATGTATTTTTAGTATGATAAATTTATAAGATATATAGAAAGGGGAATCGTTATGAAAGTTTTAATGATTAATGGAAGTCCTCATCTTAAGGGGAATACACAAGTTGCATTTGATGAAATGATTCGTATTTTTGAACAAGAAGGTATTGAAACAGAGGTCATGCATATCGGTAATCAAGATATTCGTGGATGTATTGCTTGTATGTCATGTAAAAATGGAAAGGGACAATGTGTCTTTGATGATGCGGTGAATGAAGCTGCCAAAAAATTTGCAGCATGTGATGGTATCGTCGTTGGAACACCGGTCTATTATGGTTCAGCTAACGCTACATTAATTTCCTTTTTGACACGTTTATTCTATAGTACATCTTTTGATAAAACGATGAAGGTGGGAGCAAGTGTTGTGGTAGCCAGACGTGGCGGTATTTCAGCAACATATGATGAATTGAATAAATTTTTTGCGATTTCAGGTATGCCTATCGCTTCAACACAATATTGGAATGCGATCCATGGTAGAGAACCTGGTGAAGCATTACAAGATGAAGAAGGTTTACAAACCATGCGCGTGTTAGCCAGAAACATGAGTTTCTTAATGAAATGTATTGCCGATGGTAAAGAAAAATATGGTTTACCAGAGAAAGAACCTTTCCATAGAACAAATTTTATTCGTTAATGTGTCTAAAGACTTTTCCAAACAGGAAGAGTCTTTTTTGAATAAGATAAAATATATTTAATATTATTTTACAATTGTACAGTAAAATGATATAATTACTGTACGAAAGAGAAATGGTACATATGGATAGATTAGAGAAATTATGTAGTGAACAAAACGGATATATTACATCAAGTAAATTGTTAAAAAATAATTATACAAAATATCAAATTAGACAATTTGTAAAAGAAGGAATTTTAGAAAGAGTAGGACGTGGGCAGTATGTTCATCAAGGATATCTTGTTGATGAGTTTTTAATTTATCAAGATTTGAATAAGAATTTTATTTACTCGAATGAGACAGCACTGTATTTATTGAATCTGACAGATCGCTATCCACTTTCTTTTTCCGTAACGACGAAACACAAACAACATCTTAGAAATCATAAATTGAAAGTCTATTATGTAAAAGATGAAAACTATGATTTAGGTGTCACTACTGTAAAAGACCTTAGTGGTAATGATATAAAGGTATATAATTCAGAGCGTACGATTTGTGATATTATTAAAAACAAGAACAAGATTGATACACAAATTTATGTTCAAGGCATTCAAAATTATTTTTTAAATCATAAACCTAACCTGCGCCAGTTAGCCCAATATGCAAAGAAACTTAACATGAGTAAAAAAGTTATGGAGATAGTAGAGCTTTATATGAAACCATAAGAAAAGAGGGAAGGTATGCATTATACAAATATTGATCAATGGTTAGCTAAAATGAGAAATCTCGCTTCCAAAAGGGATATTGATTTTACTTATAAATCTTATATCTATCACCAAGAGGAAGTAGAAAAGATGATTCATGAAATCATAGAAACACAGACAGATTGTTTCTTTCAATATAGAATGAAAAGTATCAAAGAAGAACAGTTAGATGATCATTATTCAGGATATAGTGTGATGATTGAGGCGACTCGTGGTAAAACAAGAATCAATCTTAAATTAGATATTTCTAATAATACGTTGATATACCCTAATAGTTTGGATTATGATCTTGAGAGCTTTATTGACAAAGAACCTATTCATATACAAACCTATCCTGTAGAAAATATTATTGCTGAGAAATATGAAACGACAATGGACCGTGGTGAATTTAATACGAGAATGCGAGATTTATTGGATATTTATTTTTTATTTGAAGAGAACTTTCATATTATTGATAAGAAAATATTAGCTGAAACAATTAT
>CANPGX010000234.1 GCA_947573745.1 uncultured Erysipelotrichaceae bacterium
TTCTGCCACTCAAATAGAAGGAGCTTATGATGTTGATGGTAGAGGTTTAGCAACTTGTGATTGTAAAACAGCAGGCTCATTCTCTAAAAGAAGAGAAGTAACTTTTATAGATAAAGATGGACATCATGGATCTATTCCTTCTAATCTTGGTGGAACACTTCCTAAAGGAGCACATCAAGCAGTTCTTGATGAATATTTTTATCCAAGTCATGAAGCTATTGATTTTTATCATCATTATAAAGAAGATATTGCCTTATTTGCAGAAATGGGATTTAAAATGTTTAGATTGTCTATTTCTTGGTCAAGAATTTATCCAACCGGAATTGAGGAAAAACCTAATATAAAAGGAATTGAATTTTATAAAGATGTTTTTAATGAATTACAAAAATATAATATTGAACCATTGGTTACTATTTTTCATGGTGATTTACCTTTATATCTTGAAGAACATTATAAAGGATGGGCTAATAGAGAACTTATTGATTTATATATGAAATTAGCAAAAACATGTTTAACAGAATTTAAAGGTCTTGTAAAATACTGGTTACCATTTAATGAAATGAATGACTATTTACTTATGTTAGATATGTTTGGAAATATTTCAACTAAAGAAAGTCATAAAGAAAGTTTTCAAATTATTCATAATATGTTAGTTGCAAATGCAAGAACTGTCAAATTAGCACATCAAATTGATCCTGAAAATAAAGTAGGTTCAATGATTTGTGGAATTCCAAATTATCCTGGAAGTTGTGATCCTGTTGATATTTTAGAAACAAGATATCGTTGGGAAAAAGGTATTTATTATACAGGTGATGTACAGTGTTTTGGAAAATACTCACCCTTTTCAAAAAGATTATGGGACGAATATGAAATTCATTTAGAAGCAGAACAACAAGATTTTATTGATTTCAAAGAAGGAATTATAGATTTCTATACATTTTCTTACTATATGACAAATATTGTCACAACACATGAAGTTAATGATATTGTGCAAGGAAACTTTGCTAATGGAGCAAGAAATCCATATTTAGAATATTCTGAATGGGGATGGTCATATGATCCAAAAGGTCTTCGTTATTATCTTGAAGTAATATATGATCGTTATCAAATGCCTATGATTATTACAGAAAATGGTTTAGGAGCAGTTGATAAAATAGAAGAAGATGGTTCTATTCATGATAGCTATCGTATTCAATATCTAAAAGATCATCTTCATGAATGTAAAGTTGCTATTCAACATGGTGTTGAATTAATTGGATATACAATGTGGGGATGTATTGATCTTGTAAGTGCAAGTACAGGTCAAATGTCTAAACGATATGGTTTCATTTATGTAGATAGAGATGATGAAGGAAATGGTAGTGGAAAAAGAATAAAGAAAGATTCATTTGAATGGTATAAAACAGTCATCGCTACAAATGGTGAAGATCTTTAAATAAAAGAATAATTAATATAAAATGAACTCCCTTATTTTAAAGTTTATACAAAAGAGGCTATAACGAGTAAGTAGTCCTTAAATGAAAAATCGTACGAACGAATCGTGCGATTTTTTAGTATAATTATAAGCGATAAAACAAATAGAAGTGAAGATGGAGGATTCATATGTTTGGCAGACCATGCATTTGAAGTTGAAAAAACTGTAGAGGACAGTAGAAGTTCATATTAAAAATAAACACAATATACAGATTTATCACCGTGAGGGCTATCCATTAAGAAAGCAGTGTACAAAATCAAAAAAAGGACGAACAATAAATCATTGTCATAAGTTGGAGGAATATCATAAAGAGGTAGAGAGAAACGTGACAAGTGATGAGGGCATAAAGTTGATGAATCAAAGAAGCAATGAAACAGAATGAACATTTGGGGGCTGGAAAGCAAACCATAATAAACTAAGGCAATTGAGATATATACATAAATTTTTTAAGAAAAATTGCAAGTTCTTTTTTAAGTATGTCAAAAATGGAAGAGAAAAAGTTAAGCACATCAAAAAATAAAAACGATATAACTTTTATCATAAAAGTGATAAAAAGGGACTAGAACCCCTTTCAGTAGTTAAAAAACTACTTACTTGTTATAGTCCCTTTTTGTGTTCATTGTTAGATGAAGCTAGAGATAAAAATAGGGTATTCTTATGGTGGTTAAGTAATTTTAACCAAAGGAAAATGTTTGGTAATCTTATTTTATTTGTTGTGGATTATTTAAAAAGCAAGAAGATTATATAAAATATATAATTTTGCTATACTATACCTATCAAAATAGGTGTATATTTAATAAAGCTTTATTTATCTATATCATATAGAATTTGAAAATTATTGAGGTGGTAATTGAGCCTGTGTTAGATAAAGGAGGGGCTTACGTACGATTTCCCTATGATCTTAGAAAAGAGTTGGGGAAAGGAAGATGCAAAATCGAGGCAACTTTTGATGGGGAATTTTACAAGGGCAGTATCGTCAATATGGGAGTAAAGAATGAAGATGGCAGTATCTGCTATATTATCGGTATTCGCAAGGATATTCGTGCTAAGATAGGCAAGCAGATAGGCGATAAGGTTTTGGTAACTGTTCAAGTTATTTGATGAAGGATATATATGAAATGTGCT
>CANPGX010000235.1 GCA_947573745.1 uncultured Erysipelotrichaceae bacterium
ACCGCTGATTAACATTAACAGTATCAAAACCTACTGGATATATAAAAGTTTCATCATTCATTCCGTCAGGTTGCCCTAAAACGTATTGGTCGATGTAATTGCTAGAAATAATTTGTTGATAAGCTTGTGTTTTAACATCATTAGAGAAATCACCGGCTAAAACAATCATGCCATCTTTGGACTCTTTTTTCACCCAAGCATCTAAACGTTTGAACTGCTCGGAAAAAGGCTCGTAAGCATCATCGTCCCACCCTAATTGACATGAATAAACATCTATGTTCATCCCATTATAATCAATAGAGGCTTTAATGACTTTCCGACTTTTAAACGTGAAGATATCATGCGTTTGCGATACATACTGACTAGCGACTTCTGTCATTGGATGTTTCGACATCAAAGCAATTCCCTCTTCATAAATCTTAAATCCATAATGGGAAAGATCCCAAACAAATTGATAAACTTCTTTTCCTAAAAGACGATTAGCCTCATCGCAAATCAGTTTAACTGCATTATCTTCTCTCACATATTCATCTACTTGCGGTGACATAAACGTCTGTGCAGCCTCACAAAAACAAATCACATCAATATCTTCGTTTACAATCGTTTGAGCAATACGGTTAAACTTTTCTCTTTGTTTATCCTCTTGATAGGTATTGAGGTTTAAAGTCATTAACTTCATAAAAACACCACCTAGTCGTTACATACTTTCATTATACATTCTTTTTGAATGAAACAAAAGGCTTTCACTTAAAAAATGTAATTAAAATATCAAAAGTCAGATGATTTAACTTATTAAAAGCCCATCATTTAAAACAATTAAATCTATAAAACTTTAAACCATAACAGCAACTATAAGTAAACACGCTCTTATAGTCTAAGGAAAATATTTTATAAGTGGTTTTGAATGTCTTCGTCCATCAACAAACAGTTCCAGCAGCATACAAGACAATCGAAATCTTGAAAGAAAAACGCTTGATTTTCCCTAAACCGCTCTAAATCAGTATGACAAATATTTTCAATAGGATTAACTTCTATTCCGGGATAGACTTCACAGCTACTCTGCTTCAAATAAGCAACTTGCTTGGCAAGACTAGAAAGCGATATGGGGTCTAGCTTAAATTCAGATGAATTAGGAAAATACTTTTTATAAGCGTCATATTCATATTGCATTCCCGCAGGCGCTGTCGTAAAACGGTAGAACATCGGCTTAAGAAAATCGGCTTTTTTTGATAACGCTTGGATATCCTGACCGCAATGATAAGCAAAGAATGGTGCGTAAATATCTAGTCCGACTTTTAAATTTTTTGAATGAAAAAAATCAGAAAGTTGCCCAATCAGCTGCGTAATCAGATGAGCTCTGACTTGATAAAACGAGTTAACCGTCGCATGATCGAAAAGATAATGTCCATAGGCATCGTAATGTCCTTTAAGAAGTGCATCATCATGCTTAGAAAAGAGTAATTTCAAAGCCTCTACATCAATTCCGGCATTTTGATAAGCTTCCTGACATTCTTCACAAAAACAGCCAAAACCCTCTTCATAGCCATTTGCAAAAGAAGGAAATCTAATCTTATCTAAAAATACACCATCAAAATCAAGCTTGGCTAGATACTTTTCATAGACCTTAACAACATTTTGATAGCTATCTTGATGACTTGGACATAAAAAGGAAAAACTTTCATCTTCGATAACCTGAACACACTGACTTTTTTGCCCTGTATAATTTGTCAAGGAAATACTAGGCATTATTTGATCTATTTCCGATAAAACAGGTAGCCAAAAATAACAAGGAATATTTGCTTGATGAAAATAATCTAGTAATTGAGCGTTAAGTTGTAAATCTAAATGCCAACCAAAGATAACCGCTTGGATATTTTTAGTGCGAATGAGCTCACCCATTTTCTCTTTAACTTTTTCTAAAGAGGTATGGGCATTTAGAAATGAGCCGGTGTGAATCTGTAAAATATATGATGTCTTCATAATGTTTTATCCTTTCTAAAGTATTCTGATTTCATTATACCTTAAATCATTTTAAATACAATAAAAAGCCATCACTTGTCCTCGGCGGATAGCTTGAACCGATTGCTTTTCCATAAGTTTTCAAGCGTATATTATCCATATTCTTCAAAAATTGCTCCTGTTTTTGTGCCAATCAAAATTATTAGAGCCAATGGCAAAATATCAATTTTCTCCTTATCCGCCCCTATTACATGATGCTAGAATAACATTAACAAGGAAAATAGCCATTCGTTGTTTTCTACCATTCTAATCAACAAAAAGGACTTTGATTAAATCCTATTACAAAATTCTATGATTTCATCTTTTCTTTGTTCCACTGCATTTTTATATTCCACTGAACATAAACCTAATCTATCGCAACACTCAACCTCTAAATGCCCGTAAAAATGTTCAATGCTATCAAAAATATGCTGACATTCTCTCATACTTGTTCCTGTTCTTAATGCCACCACATAACCTTTCTTTCCAGTACTTAAAATTGCATGTGGCTCATGGGTATTACACCAAGGTGTGCATCTATCAATAAAAACTTTAAACTGTCCGGGGATATCTGCCCAATA
>CANPGX010000236.1 GCA_947573745.1 uncultured Erysipelotrichaceae bacterium
CCAATCTCATAAGGATAATTTAAAATGCGATCGACATAATTTTCAATTTCCAAAGTATTCGGATCAAAACTAGGATAATTAGAAGCAGCAATGATACGTCCTGTCTTGGCTTCCATCAAAACACCCCAAGCTTGTTTAGCTTCAGCTTCACTGGCCGCTTTTGCCAACTGAATATCCATATCCTGCTGAAGTTCACTATCAATCGTTAAATAGATATCATCCCCATCTTTAGCTTGTGTCTGCTTTAAGATACCATGAGGAATGACATAGCCATTTGCATCTATTTGATATGTTGTAACACCATTGATCCCATTTAACAATTTATTTTTACTCGCCTCAATACCCATTTCACCAATGAGAAGATGCTTATCACGATCACTGACCTTTGTATAACCTACAATATAAGAAGCAAAATCACCAAAGCGATAAAAACGAGAAGATTGTTCTTCAAATTCTAATCCGCTCAACTTATTTTCCTTGGCCACTGTTTGAATTTGATTTTTTAAAGTAGATGTGATGTTAGAACCGTAATACCCAAATTCTACTTGATAGGCATCTTTATTAAGGGTGGCTAACATCTCTTCTTCTGGCATATCTAATAAAGGGGCTAAGATCTGAGCTGTTTTCTCTTTATCCACAACATAAGCCGGTTCGCCTTCATATCCTGGTCTTGCATCACTCAAAACTGCAATCAACTTATAACTTTTGACACTGCTAGCGACAAGTTGCCCATCACTCTAATAAATATCCCCTCTTGTTGCATAATCAACACTCTCATTGACGCCTCTTCCTTCTGAGTAGGTTTCAATATCTTTTCCACTGATCAGATGATGTCCTGTCATGGTGAGATAAAAAATATTCACGACAATACTTACCATGATTACCGTGAATAAAATCATCATTAATTTTACATAAGGCGAATTTTTCATTCTGCCAAACCTACATTTCCCACAGAAGCCACAGCATCTTGATGATATTCAAAACCATTTTCACTAGCAATCATAGAAAGGCGAGAGAATGCCACTAACTTTTGTTTTTCCATATCAAGACTATCAATATCACTGCGCAATGAGCTGATTTCATGTTCTACTTTTTGTCTTTGTGTCGTCAAAGAATAATTCATTGCATTAAGCGAAATACTCGCTAAGACAAATGTACATACTGAAATACGGAAAAATATTCTACAAAATCTTTCAAATCTTGATCCTTTTACTTTTTTAGCCATGTTTCTCAATCCTTTCTATCACTCTTAATTTTGCTGAATGGGCACGATGATTATGCGCCAATTCTTCCTCTGTCGCCTCAATAGGCTTTCGATAAACTAATCGATATTGAGGAAGCATATTCTCTGGAATCACAGGTAATCCTTTAGGAATGTCCTTTAACTGTGTTTTTTCCATCAATATATGTTTACAAATACGATCTTCTAATGAATGAAAAGTAATGATTGCCACTCTTCCCGATGGCTTTAATAAATCCAAAGCATCTTCAAGAGCTTTTTCAAAAACATTTAATTCATCATTGACCGCAATACGTAATGCCTGAAATGTTTTTTTAGCTGGATGTCCAGCCTTTCTTTTCGCATAGGCAGGTAATGCTGACTTAATGACATCTACCAGTTGTAACGTTGTTTCGATGGGTTGTATACTTCTTTGCTGTTCAATCTTTCTTGCAATAGACTTAGCAAATTTTTCATCACCATAACGTTCTAAAATAAAAACTAACTGCTCATAAGGATATTCATTGACGATATGATAAGCATCTAATGTTTGATCTTGATCCATACGCATATCCAATCGGGCATCATGCTGGTAACTAAAACCACGATATCCCATATCAAACTGATGACTAGAAACACCTAGATCAAATAAAACACCATCAACTTCTGTAATACCTAGTGAAGTCAAATCCTCTTTCATATGAACAAAATTATCATGAATCAATGTAAATGAAGAATTGATTTTTTCTAAACGCTGTCTTGCTGCTTCAATCGCTTCTATATCTTGATCAAAGCCATACAGATGACCCGTTGTCAACTTTTCTAAGATCTTTGCACTATGTCCTGCACCACCTAGCGTACAATCGACATAAATGCCATCTTCACGAATATTCAAAGCTTCGATACTTTCCTCCAACAAGACACTGATATGATGAAACATATTTCCTCCTAATAGAAACCGTCTAATTCTTCCAAGATATCTTCAAGCTGATCTTTATTATCACCATAATAGTGTTCCCAAAGATCCTTTGCCCACACTTCAACATGATTTCCAACTCCTAGGATCACACATTCTTTTTGGATATGGGCTTCTTTTAAAAAGCGATCAGGAATATTGATTCTTCCTTGCTTATCAATCTCACAGTCACTTGCTTGACTGGTCATCAAACGAACAAAGGCACGATAATCACGACGATTCTGTGGCATGCTGGCTATTTTCTGATAGTGTTCTTCCCAGGCTTCTGTAGAATAAACATCTAAGCAACCATCAATTCCTCTAGCAACAATGACATGATCACCATAGGTGTCGCGAAATTTGGACGGTAAAATTAA
>CANPGX010000237.1 GCA_947573745.1 uncultured Erysipelotrichaceae bacterium
TTGTTTATGTTAAAGCGGATTTATGCCAGGAGGAAGATATCTCTTCCTTAATAGAACAAGCACAAAAATTACCTGTTTCTGTTTTAATTAATAATGCTGGTTTTGGCAAATTAGGCTCTTTTGAAACATTGACGTTGTCACAGGAAAAGAAGATGATCCAAACTAATATTATCGCATTACATACGTTATTGAAATGGTTTGTTCAAACTCATCAAGAAGGATATGTTTTAAATGTAGCTAGTATTGCGGCTTATCAACCTTCGCCCATGATGGCTACTTATGGTGCAACCAAGGCTTATGTTTTATCATTAAGTCAGGCAGTGCGCTATGAATGTCAAAAATCAGGTAAGAAGATTCATATTTCTACATTATGTCCTGGGCCTGTACATACAGAATTTGATCAAGTCGCAGGTAGTCATTTTAATATGCCTAGTCTTTCGGTAGAGACTTGTGCCCGTTTAGCTGTTAAAGGATTATTTAAAGGAAGAAGAGAGATTCTTCCATCATTGCCTACAAAGTTAGCACGTTTTGGATCAAAATTAGCACCGATGGCCATCATCCTACCCATTGAATATTGGGTTCAAATGTCTAAAAAGAGGTGATGTTCATGCAGGAATTAGATGTTTTTTATGAACGATTACACCGAGATCATTCACCAGTGAATGATTTATCACGATTTCGAGCTTTTTTAGCAAAACAAGGACATCCTGAACATCAATTAACTTGTTTACATGTTGCTGGAACGAATGGTAAAGGAAGTACCGTGAATTATCTTTATCATATTTTAATGGAAGCAGGATACCAGGTAGGAACTTGGACGACACCTTATTTGCATCATCCTTGTGATCGTATCCGAGTTCAACATCATTTTATTGAAGATCAAGCACTTCTTGATATTGTGCAACGATATGAAAGTGAATGGGAAAAAGATCAATTATCTTATCATGAAATAGATGTCTTTATAGCGATGATGTATTTTATTGAGCAAAAAGTTGATGTTGCGATTTTTGAAGTTGGATTGGGTGGAGAAAAGGATGCCACCAATGTGATTACTCCTTTATTATCGGTGATTACGAATATTGGAAAAGATCATATGGCTTACTTAGGAAGGACGTATCAAAGTATTGCCCAAGCAAAAGCAGGGATCATTAAACCCCATGTTCCTTTGTTTACCAGTGAAACTAAAAAAGTATGCCTTGATGTTTTTAAACAACAGTGTGATCTTCAACATACATCGATGACATGTGTTAAACCTTATCCTTATCAAAAAACAAAGGAAGGGATTTATTTAAAATATCAAGATAGAAATTATTTTTTAAAGACACAAGCCTTATATCAAGTAAAAAATGCTTCGCTTGTTTTAGAAAGTGTGTTATATTTAAAAAATGTAAAACACTTTTCTATTCAGGAAGACGCTATAGCAAGAGGATTTCAAAAGGCTATATGGCCTGGACGTTTTGAAATCATTCATCAGGATCCTCTAATACTTATTGATGGTGCCCATAATCTTGAAGGAATAGATGCTTTTATAGAAAGTGCACGATCATATATACCTTGTCAATTTGTCTTTAGCGTCTTGATGGATAAAGATATATCCTTGATGCTAGAACATCTTCTTTGTTTGAAACAAACCGTCATTTTAACGGCTTTTGAAGATGAACGTTTGGCAGATATCCAAGCACTTTCCGTTCGTTATGATCTTCAATATGAAGAAGATTATCGGACGGTGATCGATAGGGCCTTAGAAATGCATCAAAGAACATTAGTGACAGGATCACTTCATTTTATTTCTAAGGTCAGAGAATATGTACTAACAATGAAAGGAGAGTCTACTCTTTAGTAGAAGCATGTACGGTCAATGTATCGGAATTAACGCCTGTGGAGTAGAAATGACGGTGAAGCAGGAAATTTTACTATCAGTAGCATTTTAAAAGATGTTGATTGTGATTCAAAGTTTGATTTTAGTTGTGATGATTTTATTAGGTGTGTTTGCTTTTAAGATTGATCCCTTAAAAAAGGATGTTAAACATCTTACTTTAGCCGCTATTTTTGTGGTATTGAATGCCTTGTTTAAAAGTTTGGCTGTAAGAGTCCCCTTGTTTGGTTTTCC
The DNA here is from genome assembly GCA_947573745.1 of uncultured Erysipelotrichaceae bacterium. Lineage (GTDB taxonomy): Bacteria > Bacillota_I > Bacilli_A > Erysipelotrichales > Coprobacillaceae > CANPGX01. The sequence continues at coordinate 2,111 of CANPGX010000237.1, forward strand.
AACTTTAGAAATAGGACTCAATGCGATTCCATTGATGATGGCTGGTATGATCTTAGGACCCTCTTGGGGCTATTTAACGGGATTGGTTTGTGATTTAATAGGGTTGATTGTGGCGCCGACAAATTTTCCATTTTTAGGCTTTACACTAAGTTCTATCACGAGAGCTTTACTACCCGCATTGATTTATTTTTACTATCAGCGTATCTCCAAAATAACATTAGAGCGTTATTTAAAGGTAGGTTTATGTATAGCTGTGGGGTTAGCTTGGGTTTATATCTTTAACCTTTCCGATGTCACCATTTCTAAAATCAATTATCTAGTGACACCATCTTTAAAAATAGGTCTTAGCTTGTTATGCTTAGGTGTTGTAGGTCTTTTGATAGGAAGTTTATCTTATGTTAAAAAGCACTTTGATCAAAGACATTATGATGTTTATTTA
>CANPGX010000238.1 GCA_947573745.1 uncultured Erysipelotrichaceae bacterium
TAAAGAATTAGAAGAGGATTATGATTCACAGTTGGTTTTATTGATGCCTAAAGAGGATACTTTGACGGTGAATGACTATGATTATTTAGAAAACTTAGAGGGAATTGAAGAACTGGTTAGACAGGAAGGACATCATTTTGTTGAAATTCATTTGAAAGAAGGTGTTTCTTTAAGCGATATAGAAAAAGATTTATCATCTTATGAATATCAAAGTGATTACCAATTATTGAAAGAAAATTTAGATCAATTTTATCAAATTCTGGGAATAACATTAAGCATATTTGTTTTAATGAATACTTTACTGGGTTTTATCTTATTTTATATTTTATTAAAATCTTCCTTGAATGAGCAAAAAAGAGAGATGGCCATGATGTTGATCAAGGGATATAGGCATATAGAACTTTTGGGTATTTATATGATTCAAGCCTTATGCTTGACACTTTGTGCGAGTATAGGCGCTTTTTTAATTTATCATTGCATGTATCCATGGATGAATAAAGGTCTTAATTATATGAAAATATCTTTTATATTTTCTTCTTTGTCGTTATCAAATCTGGCTCTTTTTTTCCTTTTTATCAGTGTCGGCGCTATGGGAAGTTTACTTTTAGTTAAAGATATCTTTTTTATGCAACCTATAGATATCATCAAGGGGGAATAGTGATGTTAGAATTAAGGCATATTACGAAAAAGCATTATCAGTTTTCTATTTTGAAAGATATTGATGTGACTTTTCCATCATATGGGATGGTTGGTATTTTAGGGCCCAGTGGGTGTGGTAAAAGTACATTGCTTCATATTTTAGCAGGCATGGATGAAGATTATGAAGGAGAAGTTCTTTTAAATCATCAAAATATTCAAGATCATATTGAAAGTTATCGTCATCATCATATTGGAATGGTATTTCAGCATTTTTTTCTTGATACACAAATGACCGTTAAAGAAAATATCTTGCTTCCATGTTATTTTAGGCAAGGAAAAAGTTATCGTCTTAAAGAATTGTTAAAAATGTTAGATATAGAAGCCATTCAAAACAAAAAGGTATGTCAGTTATCCGGAGGGCAAAAACAGCGTGTTGCTTTAGCTAGAGCATTGATTAATGAGCCAGATATTCTCGTTTTAGATGAACCTACCAGTGCTCTTAACGCTTCCTTAAGTACACAGTTTATGTCACTAGTACAACCGTTATCTAAACAGTGTCTTGTGATACTTGTCAGTCATGATGTCCAATTAATACATCAGTATTGCGATTTTTGGTTAAATATGAAAGATGGAGAGATTGAGGGTAGCAATGAGATAGAAGAATCTGCTAAATTAATGAATATATCTCAGTCTACTGGAATGTCTGTATCAGGATTATTAACATTAGCGATGCAGTGTTTAAAAAAGAATAAACAACGTTTTTTTCTTTCTGTATTTGCTTTAGTCTTGTCTACATCTTTTGTCCTTTTATCTTTTGTTTTAAAGGATCAAGTGAAAAAAGAATTACAATATCAACTTACACAATTTTTTCCTGCATCGAGTCTGTCTTTTGTTCATCAACAAGATCCATATCTTTCTTATGATCAATTCAAAATGATTCAACATGATGCTATTAAAAATACTTTTTTCCTTCCATCAGAATATTTTGTTGAAAATTTAAGGATTAAAGATCAATCTGTTTTTATTGAGGATTATATGCAGGTGGCTTCTTTGGATACTCCTTTAAAATGGGGAAGATTACCAGAAAATAGTCATGAAATATGTCTTTCCTATTCACTGGCATTAGAATATTCAGAAAATATGGATTCATTGCTTGAACAACAAGCTTTTTTGATGATTCAAGGAAAAGAGGTAGAGCTCACTATTGTAGGTATAGGTCAGTTTAATACGGGATTAAAAAGTATTTTATTCGAAGAAGATGGATTTTTGCATTTATTAGAAGAATCTTTTAGTCTATCTCGATATGATTTACTAGGAAGTATGGGTATGATTTATGTTCAGGAGGAAGAGGATTTGACATCCATACAAGAAATTTTGGAAAGAGAATACACACAATTTGACTTTAAGATTGTGGGGAAAACATATGCAGATCGTATTCATCAAGTTATAGAACAAATATCATTAGGTTTATGGTTTTTCTCTGTATTTTTAATGATATCTGGCATACTTTTAATGGGTGTTGTAATGTATTTAAATACTATAGATCAAGAAAAGTTAATAGCTATATTGTTAAGTGTTGGCGCTAAAAAGAAAGAAGTTGCTTATTTATTTTTAGTACAAGGAGTCTTGCTAGCTTTATTGGCAAGTATGTTAGGCTATGGATTAGCTACCGGCATGATGTATGTAGGATATCATATTTTGAGTAGAATATTTACTATTCATTATGCTTTGAAGTTTCCTTTGATGCAAGGTGGTGTGATGATGTTCATCATCATTGTTTTATCTTTAGTGGCTAGTGGCTATCCTTCATATCGTGCAGGAAGAAAAAATGTTATTGATACTCTTAAACAGTAGTTGTTTTGTTAAAAATGGTGTGCTATACTTAGAAAGAA
>CANPGX010000239.1 GCA_947573745.1 uncultured Erysipelotrichaceae bacterium
AGGGATGTAACCTTTATAAGCAGTAAAAAACTACTTACTCGTTACAACCCCTTTTAATGTGACTGAGTTTCTTTATAATAGTTTCCCCATTGTTCCATGGCAAATATAATCGGCCGCATAGATTGTCCTAATTCTGATAAGGCATAAACGACTTTAGGCGGAACTTCAGGGTAGATGGTGCGTGTGATGAGACCATCGTCTTCCATAGAACGAAGACTTTCTGTTAGTACTTTTTGACTAATACCCATCAAATCTTTTTGAAGTTCATTGAAACGCCATGGTCTTACAAAGAGATTCCTTAAAATAAGTAATTTCCATTTACTACCAATAAGTTGAACTGTTGTAGCCACCGGACAAATAGGTAAATCTTTTTTTCTTATCATAGGTTAACCTCCATTTTCTTATTTTTATTATATCATTTTTATACAAATAGGAAAGGTTACAAAAAAGTGCGTACTTGTATAAAAGAAAAAAGATGTTTATATATAGAAGTATAAATAAAAGATTGAGAGGTAAAGATTATGGATAAAATGATTCAAAAAATAATTACACGTCACGCTATTCGTCGATTTCAAGAGAAACAGTTAGATGAGGAGACATTAAATCAAATTCTACAAGCTGGATTATATGCACCAAGTGCTGGCAATAATCAATATTCGCGAATTGTGGTTTGTTAAGATGCATCTATCAATCAACAATTAGGAAAAATCAGTCGTTGGATGCAATTTAAAGGCAAAGATCCTAAAGGAGTAGCACACGCTATTTCAAATGATCAGCCAAGCATACAAGATGATTTTACTATTATGGATGGATTTTATGGTGCTCCTACGGTCTTACATTTGTTTACGCGTGCTGGCCAATATGCGCATGATGATGCTGTGTTTATGGCAGAAAACATGTGGTTGGCTGCACATTTTCTTGATATTGGAGCATGTTATATCGGACGAGCAGAAGAGACTTTTTCCACTGAGTATGGACTACAAATGAGAAAACAATGGCATATTCCAGAAGATATGGTGGCTGTAGGACATTTACTTTTAGGTTATTGTGAAGGTCCTATGCCTAAAGATAAACCGCGCAAAGAGGGACGTATCATTCGTTTATGATCGATGAATGTTATTCATCGATTTTTAATTTAAGAAAGATTTTATAGTTTTGAAAATAATACGCTATTTAAAATAGAATATGCTACAATATAAAAGAGGTGAGGATAATGGCCAATTTTTATGTATCCAGTTATGGAAAAGATCATAAAAAAGGTATTTATATTTGTAATATAGATGACCAAGATGGAAGCTTACAATGTTTAAAACATATCCCTACAACGGATTATCCATCTTATATCATTCAAAAGGATCATTTACTTTATGTATCTTATAAAAATGCGACGAATAAACCTGTTAATGGTGGTTTAGGCAGTTATACGATCATAGAGAATGATTTGATTTTAAATAATAATTATGCTTCAAGTGGAAGAAGTTATACCCATTTATGTGTTGACGATGAAAGACGTTATCTTTTCGCAGCGAACTATCATTTTGGTGCTACAGCTTCTTATCGTTTAGATGAAGATGGAAGGATTGATTGTAAGATTGGAGCAATCCACCATGTAGGATTAGGACCTGATTTACTCAAAAGACAGACAGGACCACATGCTCATCAAGTGGGCTTTACACCAGATAGAAAATTCCTCTATTCTGTAGATTTAGGTGCTGATAAAATAGTGATGTATCGTGTCATAGATGGAAAACTAGAAGAGGCACCAGAGTATCATGTTAATATTTTACCTGGTTCTGGACCAAGACATATGATTTTTTCAAAAGATGGGCGTTTTGCTTATCTGGTGAATGAGATTGCGAATACTTTAATGGTTTTTAAATATCATGAGGGTCAATTTCATTTATTACAAATGTTATCGACCATTCCACGCCACTTTAAAGGCTTTTCATCAGCTTCAGCTATACGTATGAGCGCAAGTGGGCGTTATTTGTTTATCTCTAATCGTGGTCATGATAGTATTGCTTTTTATCGTGTTCATCAAGAAACAGGTAAGGTCATGTTGCTTTATATGGTTCACACAGGTAAAGAACCAAGAGATTTTAATCTTTATCAAGATCGTTATTTGATTGTAGGATGTCAACAAGATCATTGCTTAAATGTATTACGTTTTCATGAGTCTATTGAAGTCCTAGAAAAAACGGAACAAACTTTAGAAATCCCCTCACCTGTATGCATTCTTACTATGGAAAATCCTATTTCAAAATGATGAAATAGGATTTTTTTTACGAAAATACTTTTTTAATAAACCGATTATTGTTGTAAAAATAATCCTTTATTGGATTGCTTATACTTTAAAAAATTTAACTTTATTTAATAAAATAACTGGATAGATGGTTATTTTTAGAGCAGATTGTCCTTATAGTTTGTTCTTTTTTGTGATCATTCATGACTCATAGCTCAATGTCAAAGACTTTTGACAGACAAAAATATCTCTTTCATATAAAATGTCATTGGAGGTGCAC
>CANPGX010000240.1 GCA_947573745.1 uncultured Erysipelotrichaceae bacterium
ATAACCTTACCAGAAAAAATAAAAGGAAAAATCGAAAAAGTAGAATATTTAAACCAACTGGAACGTTATCGTCAAATTTATCAACGCGTCAATCATGAACAAGCTACCATTTCTCGTCAAGATCCTCATCATGGACAATTACTTAAAAAGAAGATGCATAGTCTTAAATCGACAGGAAAAAGACTTGAAAAAAAAGGTGAGCAACTCACAGAAGTTCCTGATATAGAAGAGGCTATCATGATTCGTTTTGATTCTACGATCAAAATTCCCCAAGGTAAAAAGATCATTGATCTAACGATTGAACGTTTACAAATCCACCAACGATTATTGTCTAAACATATTCATCTTTCCCTTTATGGCCCATGCAAAATTGGTATTATTGGCAAAAATGGTGTTGGCAAAAGCACACTCATCAAAGAAATCGCCCAACTCCTATTGCCAAGAACAGATATTAAAGTTGCCTATATGCCACAAAATTATGATGATTTGCTCGATATGAAACAAACACCTATCGAATACCTTATTAAAACAAAGGAAAAAGATGAATACAGTCAAGTAAGAACCTTTCTTGGTAGTATGAAATATACTAGCGATGAAATGGAACACCCCATAGAAGCACTCTCTGGTGGTCAAAAAGCAAAAATCTTATTTTTAAAAATGATCCTAGATCGAAGTGACGTTTTAATTCTTGATGAACCAACACGCAACTTCTCCCCTCTTTCTACACCTGTTATCCGTGATATTCTAAAAAATTATTCTGGATGTATCATCTCTATTAGCCATGATCGTAAATATCTTCATGAAGTTTGCGATACATTATATGAACTTAGGGAAGATGGTCTTTTCGAAACTATCTTATAAAGTGAAAGTGATGCTAGAAAATCCTTTATCTAGCATCACTTTTTAATGATTTTTGAATTTTAATTTTATATACCAAAGACAACACCGTAGAATGAAGTAAAAAGACAACTTCTTGGTTACGATAAGTCGCTGGTGTCTGTTTGGTCTCATCTTGATGAAAAATATTTTTTAAGCAATCTTCGAACTCAATTAAAAAATAATCATATGACCGATCTAACGGAAAGGCTGCTATCTGGATACGCAATAACTCTTTAACTTCTTCCAGTGAATAGACATTTTTCAATAAGCAAATAACCATCAAATAAGCTAATTGATCTCTTGAATATTTCTTTTTAACAGGAGGTAAGATCAAACCTTGCTTTACATAACCATTAATCATCGTTCGTGTAATGATTTTCTCATCTTTTTCATATAAACTAGCTAAATTTCTTGTAATAAAGTCAACAATTTGATCGACATATAAATCAAATTGGGGTAACTCTTCCCATCTGGCAATATGTAAGTTTTCAATCCAATCCATACAACCACCTCTTTTTTACTATATCATGACCTTTTTTAATTGTCAAAAGTGTATTTTAGATCAAAAACCTAATAAATATAGTTTTTAAAACTATTTATACTTGACTAGATATCCAATATTTGATAAGTTAGACATGTAGAAAAAAGGAGAAATATGATGAAAATTATTACTGATACATCCACACTTTATTCACCAGAAGAAGGAGAGAAACTAGATGTTATTATTTTGCCATTACAAGTGTCTTTGGATGGGAAAACTTATCAAGAATTTGTTGATATGGATGCCCCAACCTTTGTTCAGCTTTTAGAGAAAAAAGGAATACCCTCAAGTTCACAGCCACCCATTGGAAAAACCATGGAAGCTCTAGAAAAATGTAAAGAAGAAGATACCCTGGTGATATGTATGGCAGATGGTCTTTCTGGAACTTACCAAAGTACTTTGGCTTTAAAAAATAGTTTAGATTCACAAAATCATATCGAAGTTTTTAATAGTACTACTCTATGTGGGCCTCAACGTTACCTTCTGCAAAAAGCCTTGATATTACGTAAAGAAGGGAAAACTTTGCCAGAAATCATTTTGGCTTTAAAAGAATGTCTCACGGGACATCAATCTTTTTTAATTCCTTCAGATTTTAATTTTTTAAAACGTGGCGGAAGACTAACGCCTTTGGCGGCTACTGTCGGAGGTATGTTAAAAATTGTTCCTGTCATGACACAAACACCTGATGGCTGTCGTTTAGAAAAATTCGCAATAAAACGCACTTACAAACTCGCTACTGAAGAAATTATTCGTCGTTTTAAAGAAATGGCTATCAATCAAAATCATATCATTTATGTTTCACATGCAAATGCTTTAAAAAAGGCTATGACTATCGTTGAACAACTTAAGGCCGCTTTTCAAGATGTGACGATTGAACTTTTAGATTTATCACCTGCTTTTATTACACAAGGTGGTCCTGGTTGTATCGCTATTCAAAGTATTAAAAAATAGTATTTTTCATCATTTGATGATATGATAAACATGAGGTGAGACAATGAAACATATCGATACATATTCTTATCAATGCGGTGTGATGGACTGTTTTAATGAAATGGTCAAAGCAGGGCTCAAAAAAATGGCTTTAGCCCATCCTTGCAAAAGC